>NZ_CBFFRL010000198.1:0-8182 GCF_965644215.1 Phytobacter sp. V69 | reverse complement strand
ACGGCCTCATTTCTCGCTGCCGTCCAGATCAGATGCATCGCTCTCTGGGCTAAAATCTTGTGACGACACTATCTAAATAAACGCCATTTTAAGTGAACATTAAGGACAATATGTAATCTCTTAAGGTTGAGTTAATAAATAAACCATAATCTAGGGAAGAACCCTCAACGAAATGAGTCTGCTGCTTCCCTGGTTACAGTGCGAATTCATTGCCAGCAACGGTAAGGAAAAGTAATGCGTGAATTTTTACCCTTCTCACGACCTTCTATAGGCGAAGAGGAATTAACGGCGATTCAGGACGTTCTGAAGTCGGGTTGGATTACGACAGGCCCCAAAAACCAACAGCTGGAAGAGGCATTTTGTCAGTTAACGGGCAACCAGTATGCGATTGCCCTGAGTTCGGCAACCGCCGGTATGCACGTCACATTGATGGCGCTGGGCATTGGCGCAGGCGATGAGGTGATTACCCCCTCCATGACATGGGTCTCCACCCTCAATATGGTGGTGCTGCTCGGTGCAACGCCGGTGATGATCGATGTCGACCGCGACACGCTGATGGTCACTGCCCAAAGCATTGAAGCCGCCATCACAGCGAAAACGAAAGCTATCATTCCCGTACATTACGCGGGTGCGCCTGCCGATATCGACGCGATTCGCGCAGTAGGCGAAAAATACAATATCCCGGTTATCGAAGATGCCGCCCATGCCGCTGGTACCTATTACAAAGGGCAGCATGTCGGCAATCGTGGAACCGCGATTTTCTCCTTCCATGCCATCAAAAATATGACCTGTGCCGAAGGCGGCCTGGTGGTAACGGACGATGAACAACTGGCCCAGCGTATTCGCAGCCTGAAATTCCACGGTCTTGGCGTTGATGCCTATGACCGCCAGACGCATGGCCGCGCCCCGCAGGCGGAGGTTATCTCCCCTGGCTACAAATACAACCTGGCGGACATCAATGCCGCCCTGGCGTTAGTACAACTCGGCAAGCTTCATGAAGCCAACCAGCGTCGTACCGAGATTGCAGAACGCTATTTACGCGAGCTGTCCGACACCCCGTTTCAGCCACTGACCGCCCCAGCCTGGCCGCACGTCCATGCCTGGCATCTGTTTATTATTCGCGTTGACGAAACACGCTGCAGCCTGACCCGCGATGCGCTGATGGAAGCGCTGAAAGCACAGGGCATCGGCACAGGCCTGCATTTCCGCGCCGCCCACACGCAGAAATATTACCGCGAGAATTTCCCGGACCAGGTATTACCTAATACCGAGTGGAACAGCGCGCGCATCTGTTCGCTGCCGCTGTTCCCGGATATGACCGATGACGACACCAGCCGTGTTATCGCTGCACTTCATCAGTTGGCGGGACAATACGATGTTTGAGAACAGCCCAATTAATAAAGTCTCCGTGGTGATCCCTGTTTATAACGAACAGGACAGCCTGCCGGAACTGATTCGTCGTACTACCGAAGCCTGCGATCTGCTGAACAAGGATTATGAAGTTCTGCTGGTCGATGACGGCAGTAGCGATGATTCTGCCAGAATGCTGGTCGATGCCGCACAGGCCGAAGGCAGCCATATCGTGGCGGTGCTGCTGAACCGCAACTATGGTCAACATTCCGCCATCATGGCCGGTTTTAGCCATGTGACCGGTGACCTGATCATCACCCTGGATGCCGATTTGCAGAACCCGCCGGAGGAGATCCCTCGCCTGGTGGTAACCGCCGAAGAAGGCTATGACGTGGTGGGTACGGTTCGTCAGAACCGCCAGGACAGCCTGTTTCGCAAAACCGCCTCACGCATGATCAACCACCTGATTCAGCGCACCACCGGTAAAGCGATGGGCGATTACGGCTGCATGCTGCGCGCCTACCGCCGCCATATTATCGAGGCGATGCTGCACTGCCACGAGCGCAGCACCTTTATCCCGATTCTCGCCAACATGTTCGCCCGCCGGGCCACCGAAATTCCGGTGCATCACGCGGAGCGCGAGTTCGGTGATTCGAAATACAGCTTTATGCGTTTGATTAACCTGATGTATGACCTGGTGACCTGCCTGACCACCACGCCGCTGCGCATGCTGAGCGTGTTTGGCAGCGTCATCGCGCTGGTGGGCTTCGCGCTCTCCGTCATCTTAGTCGTCATGCGTCTTGCTCTTGGGCCACAGTGGGCTGCCGAAGGTGTGTTCACCCTTTTCGCCATTCTGTTCACCTTCATCGGTGCGCAGTTCGTTGGCATGGGCTTACTCGGCGAGTACATCGGCCGCATCTATAACGATGTCCGTGCCCGCCCCCGTTACTTTATTCAGCGAGTTATCCGTCAGGAAACCCCAAATTCTATTGAGGAAATTGAGTCATGAAAACCGTCGTCTTTGCGTATCACGATATGGGGTGCACGGGCATACAGTCACTGCTGGAAGCGGGCTACGAAATTACCGCCATCTTCACTCACGCCGACAATAGCGGCGAGAACCACTTTTTTAAATCCGTTGCGCGCCTCGCGGCTGAGCAGGAAATCCCGGTTTACGCTCCGGATGATGTGAACCACCCGCTGTGGGTTGACCGCATTCGCGCAATGGAACCAGAAGTGATTTTCTCCTTCTACTACCGCAACCTGCTGTGCAACGAGATTCTGAGCCTGCCGCCGAAAGGGGCATTCAACCTGCACGGTTCGCTGCTGCCGAAATACCGTGGCCGTGCGCCGCTGAACTGGGTGCTGGTCAACGGTGAGAAAGAGACCGGCGTGACCCTGCACCGCATGACGAACCGCGCCGATGCGGGTGATATTGTGGCACAGCAGACCGTCGCCATTGCCGACTCTGACGTGGCCCTGTCCCTGCACCATAAACTGTGTGCCGCTTCGCAAACCCTGTTGGGCGATGCGCTGCCGAAAATCCGCAGCGGCCAGACTCAGGAGCGCGCGCAAGATGATACTCAGGCGACCTACGTTGGCCGTCGTACCCCGGAAGACGGTCGTCTGACCTGGGAAAAACCGGCGCAAGAGCTGCATAACCTGGTGCGTGCAGTCAGCGCCCCATGGCCGGGCGCGTTTGGCCATGTCGGCACCAACAAATTTATCGTCTGGAAATCCCGTGTGCGTACCGATCTGGCGGCGGCGAAACCGGGCACCGTGCTGTCCGTCGCGCCGCTGGTAGTCGCCTGCGGCGAAGGCGCGCTGGAAATCGTCACCGGCCAGAGCGCGAATGGCGTTTACATGCAGGGTACTCAGCTTGCCCCGGCAATGGGACTGGTACCGGGTGCGCTGCTCTCCAGCCGTCCGTTTGTGGCCGTGAAACGCCGCACCCGCGTGCTGATCCTCGGGGTAAACGGTTTTATCGGTAACCACCTGACCGAACGTCTGTTGCAGGACGATAACTACGAGATTTACGGCCTGGATATCGGCTCTGATGCCATCAGCCGTTTCCTGGAGAGCCCGCGTTTCCACTTTGTGGAAGGCGATATCAGCATTCACTCTGAGTGGATCGAGTACCACATTAAGAAATGCGACGTGGTGCTGCCGCTGGTGGCGATTGCGACACCTATCGAGTACACCCGTAACCCGCTGCGCGTGTTCGAGCTGGACTTCGAAGAGAACCTGAAGATCATCCGCGACTGCGTGAAGTACAACAAACGCATCATCTTCCCGTCGACCTCCGAAGTGTACGGCATGTGCACCGATGCCAATTTTGACGAAGACACCTCCAACCTGGTGGTCGGGCCGATCAACAAACAGCGTTGGATCTACTCGGTATCCAAACAGCTGCTGGACCGCGTGATTTGGGCCTACGGTGACAAAACCGGCCTGAAATTCACCCTGTTCCGTCCGTTCAACTGGATGGGGCCGCGTCTGGATAACCTGAACGCCGCGCGTATTGGCAGCTCCCGCGCCATCACTCAGTTGATCCTCAACCTGGTAGAAGGTTCGCCGATCAAGCTTATCGAAGGCGGCAAACAGAAACGCTGCTTTACCGATATCAGCGATGGTATCGAAGCGCTGTTCCGCATCATCGAAAACAAAGATGGCCGCTGCGACGGGCAGATCATCAACATCGGTAACCCGGAGAACGAAGCGAGCATCAAAGAGCTGGCGGAAATGCTGCTCGATTGCTTTGAACGTCACCCGCTGCGCGACCGCTTCCCGCCGTTTGCTGGCTTCCGCGAAGTGGAAAGCAGCGACTACTATGGCAAAGGCTACCAGGACGTCGAACACCGTAAACCGAGCATTCGCAACGCCAAACGTTGCCTGGACTGGCAGCCGACGGTAGAGATGCAGCAGACCGTTGAAGAGACGCTGGACTTCTTCCTGCGCACCGTTGAGGTCACGGAACAGAAGCCATGAGAAAAGTCGGCCTGCGCATAGACGTCGATACCTTCCGCGGCACCCGTAAAGGTGTGCCGTCGCTGCTGGACATGCTCAATCGCTACGGCGTTCGCGCAAGCTTCTTCTTTAGCGTGGGTCCGGACAATATGGGACGGCATCTTTGGCGGCTGGTTAAGCCGAAATTCTTGCTAAAGATGCTGCGCTCAAAAGCGGCCTCGCTGTACGGCTGGGATATTTTACTGGCGGGCACCGCGTGGCCCGGCAGGAATATCGGGCGGGCCAATGCGGATATTATCCGCAGCGCCGCCGCACAGCATGAAGTGGGGCTGCACGCGTGGGATCATCACGCCTGGCAGACCTGGTGCGGCGTGTGGGACAGCGACGAGCTGCTCCACCAAATCGCGCTGGGAAAGGAAGAGCTGGAAGCCATCATCGGCACGGATATCACCTGCTCGGCGGTGGCCGGCTGGCGTGCCGACCAGCGGGTGATCAAGGCAAAAGAGGCCTTCGATTTTCGCTATAACAGCGACTGTCGGGGCAGCGTACCCTTTTTACCGCTAACGGGTGTCGGCCAGACGGGGACGGTGCAGATTCCGGTCACTTTACCAACCTGGGATGAAGTTGTCGGTGGCGAAGTGAGCGCCAGCGAGTTCAACGATTTTATCCTGACCCGCATGCTGGACGATCCCGGCGCGCCGGTTTACACCATTCATGCCGAGGTGGAGGGCATTGCCCACCGCCTTGAGTTTGAAGATTTACTCCAGCGCGCCGCCGAGGCGAACATTCAGTTCTGCCCGCTGGGCGAGCTGTTACCTGCAAACTTACGCACCTTGCCCACGGGCAAGGTTGTACGTGGCGAGATTGCCGGCCGGGAAGGATGGCTGGGCTGTCAGCAAATGGAGAGAACGGAATGACAAAGTCGTCACGCTACGGTCTGATTGTCCTTGCGCTGTTTGTCATCTATTACCTGATCCCTGTCGAATGGCGTTTACTCTGGCAGCCAGATGAAACCCGTTATGCAGAGATCAGCCGCGAAATGCTCAGCACCGGCAACTGGACGGTGCCGCATTTCCTCGGCCTGCGTTATTTCGAAAAACCGATTGCCGGTTACTGGATGAATTCGATATTCCAGTGGCTGTTCGGCGGCACCAACTTTGCCGTGCGCGCGGGGGTGATTTTTTCAACCGCGCTGGTCGCCAGCATGGTGTCGTGGTTTGCCTGGCACCTCTGGCGTGATAAACGTGTGGCGATGATTGCCGCCATCATTTTTATCACCATGCTGGAAGTCTACGGTATTGGCACCTATGCGGTGCTCGACCCGATGATTGCCCTGTGGCTGGTTGCCGGGATGTGCGCATTCTGGATTGCCGCGCAGGCGAAAACCACCTCCGTGAGAGCGGCGGGTTATGTGCTGCTGGGCCTGACTTGCGGCATGGGGGTGATGACCAAAGGGTTCCTGGCGCTGGCCGTCCCGGTACTGAGCGTCCTGCCCTGGGTTATCATGCAGAAAAAATGGAAAGAGGTGCTGATCTGGGGCTGGCTTGCCATCGCCAGCTGCGTACTGGTTGTCCTCCCGTGGGGGCTGGCCATTGCCCAGCATGAGCCGGATTTCTGGCACTATTTCTTCTGGGTGGAGCATATTCAGCGTTTCGCCATGGCGGACGCGCAGCACAAAGCCCCGTTCTGGTACTACCTGCCGGTTATCTTACTGGGTAGCCTGCCCTGGCTGGGACTGTTGCCTGGTTCACTGCGCCTGGCATGGTTTAGCCGTGAAAATAACCGCGCTACGCTCTATCTGATGTGCTGGATAGTGATGCCATTCCTGTTTTTCAGTATCGCGAAAGGCAAACTGCTGACCTATATCCTGCCCTGTTTCGCGCCGCTGGCGATTTTGATGGCCCGGTATTCGGTGCAGGCGGCAGAGAAAGGCTATCGTGCGCTGCGCGTCAATGCCTGGATTAATATCGGCTTTGGCCTGTTTGGTCTGGTTGCGGCGTTTATCGCGTCCCCCTGGGGGCCGCTGAAAAACCCGGTATGGACGACGCTCGAAAGCTATAAAGTGTTCTGCGCCGCCATGGCCTTTTTCGTCTGGGCACTGGTGGGCTGGTATACCCTGCGCAATACGGAAAAAAGCTGGATGCTCTCGGCCTTGTGTCCGGCAGGACTGGCGCTGCTGATTGGTTTCGCCATCCCTAACCGGGTGATGGAATCCAAACAGCCGCAGTTCGTCATCGACATGACCAAAGAATCGCTGGCCTCCAGCCGCTATATTCTGAGTGATAATGTCGGTGTCGCCGCAGGTCTGGCGTGGGAACTGAAACGCAGCGATATTATTATGTTTGGCCAGACGGGCGAGCTGAAATATGGCCTCAGCTACCCGGATGCGAAAGACAAGTTCGTCGCTGAAAGTGATTTCAACGACTGGCTGGCGCAGCATCGTCAGGACGGCAAAGTCACGCTGGTGGTTCTGCTCTCACGCGGTGAAAGCGTTAACAGCCTGCCGGTTCCGCCCCCGTCAAACGTGTTTGTCCAGGGACGAATCGCACTCATAGAGTATGCACCGCTACCATGATCTGGTTTCTGCTTATTCTGGCAAGCCTGCTGAGCTTCGCCGGACAGTTGTGCCAAAAGCAAGCGACACGGCCCGCCTCCACGGTGGGCCGCCGTCGTCATATTCTGACCTGGCTCGGACTGGCGCTGGCCTGTCTCGGCCTGGGCATGATTTTCTGGCTGCTGGTGTTACAACGCGTTCCCGTGGGTATTGCCTACCCAATGTTAAGCCTCAACTTTGTCTGGGTAACGCTGGCCGCATGGGGAATATGGCATGAACCGGTTAACCTGCGTCACTGGCTTGGCGTGGGGTTAATCATCGTAGGGATTGTGATTCTGGGCGGTGCGGCATGAAAGGCATTCTTCTGACGCTGGTCAGCGTGCTATTAACCAGTGCGGCACAGCTTGCGATGGGCTATGCCATGGCGGCCCTTCCGCCGGTCTCGCAGTTTTACGCGTTTATCGGCGCACTGTGGCCCGTTCATCTGGAAACCACACTGCTGCTGGCCGGGCTGGCGGGTTATCTGGCTTCGATGTTTTTCTGGTATCTGGCTTTACATAACCTGGCGTTGAGTAAAGCCTACACCCTGTTAAGCCTCAGCTATATTTTGGTGTGGTCAGCATCGCTTATTTTACCCGGCATGCATGGCGCTTTTTCTGTTCAGTCATTGATTGGTGTGCTGATTATTATTGCGGGCGTACTGGTCATTTTTCTGCCCGCACATAAAAAGCACGCCTGATTATCTACGCAGTGCCAGCAATAATACGCCCGCGGTAATCAAAAGCAGTCCACCTGCTTCTCGTAAACCCGGGCGTTCCCCGAGGAAAATAAAGGCAAAAATCGCCACCATCACTACGCTCATTTTATCCACCGGCACCACTTTAAAGGCTTCGCCGATTTTAAGCGCCCGGAAATAGCACACCCAGGACGCCCCCGTCGCCAGGCCCGACAGGATCAGAAAGAACCAGGTACGTTTGCCAATTATTAATGGATTCTGCCATTTACCGGTAAAGTAAATAAAAGCGGCCAGAATAACGATAATAACGGCGGTGCGAATTAAGGTGGCAAAATCGGAATCCACGTTCTGAATCCCAACCTTCGCGAAAATGGCGGTTAGTGCGGCAAAAAAGGCGGACAACATCGCCCAGATAAACCAGTTGCTGAGTGAAAACATGCGTTCTCCCATTCATTATGACAATTAAGGAAGGTGCGATTTAATCGGTGGGGTTCAGTGGAGCGCGAATTCAGATAATAAGTGCAACGCTCGGACATGATTGTGGAGAGTGTAGGAGGAAGGGTTAACTACCGATA
>NZ_CBFFRL010000197.1:0-8188 GCF_965644215.1 Phytobacter sp. V69 | reverse complement strand
ACGGCCTCATTTCTCGCTGCCGTCCAGATCAGATGCATCGCTCTCTGGGCTAAAATCTTGTGACGACACTATCTAGACAATCTTCATAATTTATTTACACAACTTGTAACTGTTTGACGGTTTTATGATCCTGGTCATATACAAGCGATGAAAAAGACTCATGATAATCATTATCATTTGTATTTTTTACGGTACGCAAGGTGGCTATTTCCCGTTCCTTTCTGATGGTTCTGTTTGGTCTGCTCTTTAGTGCCTGCGTGTGGGCGGAAACCAACTATGCGCCGTTTATTGAAGATATAGAGCAACGCCTTGATAAAACGGCGGAACTTTATCAACAGCAAAAAACTAACGAAGCCCGTCGCGAAGTGCAGATGGCCTATTTCGAGGTATTCGAAAACCTGGAAGGCCCCATTCGCATCAACTTCTCCGCCAGCAAAAGCTACGAGATGGAAAGCACCTTCGGCGAAATCCGCAAGATGATCGGCGACGGCAAACCCCTGAGCGACGTGCAGGCCAAAATCGACGGGCTGAAAAAAGCGCTGCGTGAGGTCGAGCCGGTGCTGGATGGTGGACACAAGCTGGTCGCTGAAGAGCAGCATACGGCGCTCTCCCGCGATGATATCGCCGTCCACTGGCAGGAGAGCTTCCGCACCATTGACGATTTACTGGCCCAGGCCGTCACCGACTACCAGGCGGGCAATTTCACGGTCGCCAGCCAGCACGTCCAGCAGGCTCACTATCAGGGCTTCAAGAATTCAGAAATGGAGATGTCGGTGCGGCAAAACCGCTCGGCCAAAGACGCCGCCTCCATCAACCAGCAGTTCACCTCGCTGATTGCACTAACCGCCGAGCCTGACCACCTGAACGATGTCTCTTACCAGACCACCGCGCTGTTGCAGGATATCGAAGACCTGTTACCTGGCCTGCCGACGACCCGTGACGATCAGCCCGTCAGTGCGCCAAAACCGGCTGCCGATAATCTCCCGGCGGCAAGCGATGCGCCAGCCAATGCCGACTGGGCAAGCGTAGCGTCCGGTATTAATCAGAGCATCAGCGACGCCATTGCGCGCTACAAAGACGGCAATGCGCAGGATGCCATCATCGATGTCCAGGATACCTATTTCGACCATTTTGAAGCGACCGGCATGGAGAACAAAATCGGCTCCCGTGATTCCGCGTTCAAAACGACGCTCGAAAACCACTTTACCCGTCTGGTCAGCCTGATGAAGGCCGGGCAGCCGGTTGAGGCGCTAACCGCCGAAGCCACCGCGCTGCAAAACGATCTGCAAAGTGCCGTCACCATGTTGGGCGAAGGGGAAGAGACCCAGTGGAGCCTGCTGATTTACAGTCTGATGATTATCGTGCGTGAAGGGCTGGAAGCGTTGCTGATTGTGGCGGCTATCGTTGCGTACATGGTGAAAAACAACCATCAGGACAAGATGCCGCTGATTCGTCAGTCGGTGCTGGTGGCACTGGCCGCCAGCGTCGTAACGGCGGTTATCTTCCAGATGCTGTTCACCAACTCCGGGGCCAGCCGCGAGTTGCTCGAAGGTTTCACCATGCTGATTGCCGTGGTGATGCTCTTCTCCATGAGCTACTGGCTGCTCTCGAAAGTGGAAGCGCGCCACTGGAAAGCCTGGCTGGAGGGCAAGTTATCTCATTCATTAACGCGCGGTTCTCTGGTCGGCCTGTGGTTGACCTGCTTCCTGGCAGTGTATCGCGAGGGCGCGGAAACCGTGCTGTTCTACTTCGCCCTGATTGGCGATGCGAAGGATGTGGCGGGCCATATGGCCATTGGCGGCGGTTTCGTCATTGGCTGCGTGGTGCTGCTGGTGGCCTGGCTGGTGATGCGTTACACGGTCGTCAAGCTGCCGCTCAAACCCTTCTTCATGTTCACCGGCAGTTTTATGTACCTGATGGCATTCGTATTTGCCGGGAAAGGGGTGCTGGAACTGGTGGAAGGCAAGTTGTTCCAGCCAACGTTAATTAATGGGATGCCGGAATTCGGCTGGCTGGGCATTTATCCCTATGTGGAAACGCTGTTGCCGCAGGCGGTGCTGCTGCTTGCTGCCGTGGTGGCGCTGTGGGTCATGCGCCGTCGTAACCACGTTTCGGGGGAGACAATTAAAAATAACCCGTAGCCAATTTTTAAGACGAGAGGATTAGTCATGACCATCAAGAAGACCTTGATTGCCGGTGCCGTAATGACCGGAATTTTCACTGCACCAGCAGCGTTGGCGTTTCAGGAACACCCGGCGGGCGAGCCGATCAAAATGAACGAAATGGAGCTGGCTGCCGTTTACCTGCAGCCTATCGACATGGAACCGCGTGGCATGGGTCTGCCAGCGGCGAAATCCGATATCCATCTGGAAGCGGACATTCACGCGACTGAGGGTAACAAAAACGGCTTCGGCGCGGGCGAATGGGTTCCGTACCTGACCATCAGTTACACCCTGGTGAACAATGACACCGGTGAGAAACAAGAAGGCACCTTTATGCCGATGGTGGCAAGCGATGGCCCGCACTACGGCGCGAATATCAAAATGATGGGTGTGGGTAACTACAAAGTGACCTACCACATTGAGCCGCCAGCAAAAGCCGGTATGCACCGTCATACCGACACCGAAACCGGTGTCGGCCGCTGGTGGAAACCGTTCGACGTTAGCTACGACTTCAAATACGTCGGCCTGAACTGATAAGGCGCAGGTGTTTGTGTCGCTTAGGCGGGGTGGTCATTTGATCATCCCGCGATCTGTTTTTCTGGTGCGCCACCTTTTTGTCTCCGCCACACCCGAGTCGAAGTTATGAGTTACTTTTTCGTCACCACGCTACAGGTTTTTTTCTGCGTAGCCCTGCTATCCGGCCTGCTCTGGAGCCGTAGCCCGCTGCCCACCGTGCGTTCACTGATGTGGACGGCGCTGCCTGGGCTGATTGCCGGGCTGCTCTTCGGTTTACTTTTCCGCGGTTCTCAGCAAATCCAACTGCTGCTGGTCTGCGCCGAAATCCTCGTGTCGTTCCTGTTTCTGCTTAGCTTCTGGTGGACACCGCATCGCCTGCGTTACCTGTGGCAGGCGGTTCTGGTGCTGGGCGCGGCGCGTCACTGGGGGCTGGACCCGAACCTTGGCGGCCTCACCAGTACCCATGTGCTGAACACCGATCTGCTGCTGAACCTCACCTCGCTGGTGCTGGCGTTCGCGGTGCTGAGCCTGGTGGCGGTGCTGTGCGGCATGCTGATAAGCCGGATGCGCTGGCTCTACTGGCCACTGACGGTCATCGTGATGATCATGCTCTGGCTGCCGCTCAGCGGTAACCTGCTGTTGCTGCTGATGAAGCTGCAGGTGATGCCGCTGCTGAAACCGCTGTTGAGTTTTGTGGCGCGGGCGACGAATAACGCGCAAATGTATAACTGGGTCGGCGCGGGTTTGCTCCTGCTGCTCGGCCTGTGCTGGCTGCCCCGCTTACGCCGCTATTTCCGCGATGTCTGGACCACCCACGACCCGATTGCGCACCGTCTGGCCCGTGCTCAGCGCCGTAACGCGCTGCGTCTGTTAATGACCACGGTCGGTTGTGCTGCCGTCGTTATAGGCAGCCAGCTGTGGTGGGACCTGGTGGCTTCGCAGCCGCCGCAACTGTCGGAAGCTCAGCCGGTGACGCTTGCCAGCGACGGCATGGTGCATCTGCCGGTTGAACAACTGCGCGACGGCAAACTGCACCGTTTTGTGTGGGTGGCGGATGACGGCAAAGCGGTGCGCTTTTTCATCATCAACCGTTACCCGGACAAATTGCGCTTCGGCGTGGTCTTCGACGCCTGCCTGCTGTGCGGCGATCAGGGCTATGTGATGGAAGGCAATCAGGTGATCTGCGTGGCCTGTGGGGTGCACATCTTTATCCCATCGATTGGCAAAGCGGGCGGCTGTAACCCGGTGCCAATCGACAACTGGCGCAACGACGAGAAAGAGCTGATCATCCCCGGTGACGCGCTGGCGGCAGGGGTGAACTACTTCTCCACGGTGATGACCATCAAGGTGACCGACCCGGTGGACAAAACGACTCTGACCAACACGTCTGCAGAGTACAAATACAGTTGGGGCGGCAAAACCTGGTTCTTCGCGTCCGAAGCGAACTATAACCGCTTCCGCAATGCGCCCGAGCAGTTCGCGCCCGGCGTGGTGAAGGAGGAATAGTCATGTTATGGCGAATGCTACGGCAATCCTGGGGGCGCAATCTTCGGCGCAAAATGCTGGCGATCCTGACCGTTTTCCTGGCCTCCAGCCTGATTTCGGCGCTGCTGGCGGTGTCGATTGATATCGGCGACAAAATGTCGCGCGAGCTGAAATCCTACGGTGCGAACATTCTCATTGAGCCTGCCGGACAGGCGGCGCTCCCCGCGATGTTCAGCGAGAAGAGCAACCCGCTCTCCGGCCAGGATTTCCTCGACGAAGCCGAATTGCCGAACATCAAAGATATCTTCTGGCGTAACAACATTGTCGGTTTTGCCCCGATGCTCGGCGGCGAAGTGACGGTCAACGGGCGTGATATTCAGGTGTTAGGAACCTTCTTTAGCCAGCCGGTGGATATCCCGGATGAAGAGGGGTACCAGACCGGGCAGCGTACGGTGAGCCCGTTCTGGCAGGTGAACGGCGAGTGGCCGCAGGAACCAACGGGCGATGTGCCGCAAACGCTGGTGGGCCACGCGCTGGCACGCAACAGCGGCTGGAAGGTGGGCGATATGCTCACGCTGAACGCCGGAAATCACACGCAAACCGTGGTGGTGAGCGGCATTTTATCCAGTGGCGGTGAAGAAGATAACCAACTGGTGATGCCACTGAATGTCGTCCAGCAACTGCTTAATTTGCAGGGCAAAGTGCAGGCGATTCGCGTCTCGGCCCTGACGGTGCCGGAAAACGAACTGTCGCGCCGCGCCCGCGAAAACCTCGATGCGCTGAACGCCGAAGAGTACGACCTCTGGTACTGCACGGCCTATGTTTCGTCTATCGCTCACCAACTGGAAGAGGCGATTTCCGGCGCGGAAGTGCGCCCGGTCTGGCAGGTTGCTGCCTCGGAAGGGGTGGTGATCGACAAAATCCAACTGCTGATGGGCGTGGTGACACTCGCCGCGCTGGCGGCTGCGGCGATGGGCATCGCCTCACTGATGACCAGTACCATTATGGAGCGCGCCAAAGAGATTGGCCTGATGAAAGCGCTGGGTGCGCGTCAGTGGCAAATTTTACTGCTGTTCTACCTGGAGGCGGCTTCCAGCGGCCTGGCGGGTGGCGCCGTGGGCTGTATTGCGGGGTGGGGGCTGGCGAAGGCCATCGGGCTGATGCTGTTTGACGCACCGCTCAATTTTGCCTGGGTGGTGATCCCCTGCGTGCTGGTGGTTGCGGTGCTGATTTCGCTGATTGGCACCTGGTTCCCGGCCCGGCGCATTGCCCGTCTTTATCCTGTGGAGGTGCTGTATGGCCGCTAAGCGCGACATGCTGTGGTTACTGGTGTGGCGAGCGTTGCGCCTGCGTTTGCAGCGCGTCAGCGTGGTGTTTGCCGCCCTCACCGTGGGGGCGACTATCGTCACGGCGCTCTCTGCCGTGTGGTTCGATATCAACACCAAAATGAGCGAAGAGCTGCGCACCTTCGGGGCGAACTTTTATATCGGCCCATCGCATGGTTCCAGCATGCCGCAGCCGGAACTGCAGGCCATTCTTGATAAGGCACCGAAAGGGTTAATCCACGGTGCCAGCCCCTGGCTGTACGGCATGGCGCGTACTGAACTGGAAAAAGTGGTGATCGTCGGGGTGTGGTTTGAATCGATGCAGAAACTGGCGCCGTACTGGCAGGTTACCGGCAACTGGATTGGCGTGAGTTTTGATGACCGGAACGCGATGGTTGGCGTCAAACTGGCCGAGCGTCTGAATGTGCGACCGGGCGACAGCATTACGTTGGTCGACCATAAAGAGCGCAAAAAGCTGCTGGTGAAGGGCATTGTCGAGGCGGGTGACGCCACCGATAACATGCTGATTGTCAGCCTCGACGTGGCGCAAAGCTGGCTGCATCAGCCGGATAAAATCAGCCACGCGCTGTTGAGCGTTAGCAACGACGTTGGGCAAGTGGAGAGCTACGCGCGGACCTTACAGCAGCAATATCCGGATCTTGAGATTCGCCCGGTGCGTAAAGTTTCGGCCTCCGAAGGGCAGGTGCTCGATAAGATCAAAGGGCTGATGGGGCTAGTCTCCATCGTCATTCTGGCGCTTTCATCGCTGTGCGTGAACACCACGCTGATGGCGATTGTCGGTGAACGTTCCCGTGAGTTCGCGCTGCAAAAAGCGCTCGGCTCGAGCAACGGCGACATCATGCGCCAGATGATGCTGGAAACCGGCATTATCGCGCTGGCGGCGGTGGTGACGGGCTGGATTCTGGGGTATCTGCTGGCGCAGTTGCTCGGCATGACGGTGTTCAATGCCGCCATTTCCCTGCGCCTGCCGGTACTGCCGATCACTCTGGTGCTGTCTTTGCTGGTCGCGGTGCTCGCGGCCATTGTTCCGGTACGACGCGCAGTGAGCGTTGAACCTGCAAAAGTATTGAAAGGAGAGTAACGCCATGTCTGTCACGCATATTCCGCAGATGGCGATTGAAACCCGCCATTTGTACAAGCGCTTCGGTGATGTCACCGCGCTGGATGACATTAATCTGCGTATCGCCCGGGGTGAGTTTGTGGCGATCATGGGCGCGTCCGGCTCCGGTAAAACCACGCTGATGAACATCCTGACCTGTCTGGACACCGCCACCGAAGGGCAGGTGATCCTTGACGGCACCGATGCCGCCGCGCTGGATGAAGAGGGGCGTCGCCGTTTCCGTGCCGAGAAAATCGGCCTCGTGTTCCAGCAGTTCCATCTGATCCCGTTCCTGACGGCGCTGGAAAACGTGATGCTGGCGCAGCACTACCATAGCGTGGTGGATGAAGCTGCGGCCCGCGCCGTTCTGGCGCAGGTGGGGCTTGAGCACCGCGTGACCCACCTGCCGAGCCAGCTTTCCGGCGGTGAGCAGCAAAGGGTGTGTATTGCCCGCGCGCTGGTCAATGAACCGCCGGTGATTTTCGCCGATGAGCCCACCGGTAACCTCGACGAAGAGAACGAACAGCGCGTACTGGACCTGCTGACCGACCTGCACCGTCAGGGTCGCACCATCGTGATGGTGACGCACAACCCGGCGCTTGGGCAGTTTGCGGACCGCATTCTGCGTTTACAGCACGGGAAATATCTGGGCGAGGAGAGGACACAACATGCGCTGGCTTAATGGGTTTGTCTTGCTGCTGCTGGTGCTGTTGAGCGGCTGCAAAGAAGAAAAACTGGCACAGGGCGCTCCCGCACCTGCGCTGGCGGCGTTTGATTTGCACGGTAAAGACGCCAGCCTCGACAGCTGGAAAGGGAAGGGGATTTACCTCAATTTCTGGTCAGCAAGTTGTGGTGGTTGTCTGGCAGAGATGGACACCCTGCAGGCGCTCAGCAAACAGTATGGCGACAACGTGGTCGTGGTGGCGGTGAACACCGACCCGGATTCCGTGGATATCCGCGCGCTGCTGGCGAAACACCAAATCACCTACCCGGTGGTGCGCGATCAGCTCAAGATCACTCAGGAGCGTTATCAGGTTATTGGTACGCCGACCTCGGTGATGATTGACCGTCAGGGCCGGGTGCTTGACCTGCATCAGGGCGTGCGTAAACCCGCGGAATTGCAGGAAACATTTCTACAGCTGGCGAGCAACTGAGTTTTTGATTTTGAAAATAGTCTGCCGGACGTTCGTAAAACCCTCCGGCAGATACCCATCGACAACGCTTGTTTCTGGTTATCGTGGAAGAACATTGTCAGTCTGGCGAAAGGAATCCAGGTAAGCCAGCATATTCATTCATACGACATCGTAAATTCCACGGCGGAATTTGCTGTTCCTCCGGTTATTGTTCCTGCTGTCTGGATATAACGCGCCTTCATGGGGATGGAATAGCTGCCGCCGGTTGTTTTGTTATAGCCCGTAAAATGGATCTTGGTATTAAAAGGAATATTATTACCATTATCATAGAGAACCTGGATACCAATGCCGGTGGCATCTGAAGTACTATGGAAGGTGCGATTTAATCGTCAATTATGAGAACATAACCCTTTCTTTGACATAGACTTTTCACGATGCCCGCTCTTG
>NZ_CBFFRL010000196.1:0-8210 GCF_965644215.1 Phytobacter sp. V69 | reverse complement strand
TACAGCTCAGCTAAGGTAAGGCTAATACAGCTAAGGACTCCACTGAACCCCACCGATTAAATCGCACCTTCCTTAATATGAGCAAATCTAACGTGTGTAAATGCTGGAACAAGCTAGTAAATAAAGGCATTTTGGTCAAAGAAGGGAAGCATACCATGATAAACGCAAATCTCTTTCTGAAAGGCCAGTACAGAACATTAAATGCCACAAGGAAAGAATATGTTAAGAAGTCGCTGAGAACGACCAGTGAAGGTATAAAAGACGTATTCGTCACCGTTTATAAAGATACGGTACTTACAAACAACGCAGAAAAACCCATCGATAAAGAAGATGATAAACCTTTACTTTCTACTCCCGACGAAGATATTGACTGGGACTCTGTTTCAGAAGATGACATTTTTGTTGATTATCCTGAAGATGTTGATCAAAAAGAAAGAATATAGTTTTCATCTGAATATTATCATTCTTAATTCCCGGTTATATTTGACACTTACACTATATCTCGTAATATAAATATATCCACTGTTTTATTTACGAGGTGTATATGAGGAAAGTAAAATTAGGCAATGATGATTTAATTCAGTATCTGAACACCATCAAAGCATTAAAAAAATATCCAACGATGTCTGAATACAGAGATGAATATCGCAGATTAAGAACCAATGGCTCCCCCTTGATTGAAGCAAAAGAATTTAAATCTGCGCACACTAATCTCCTTAGATTAGACCGAAAGAAAAAATCACTGCTTGAAAAATTTATTGAAGAACTTAATCCTATTAGCCATGCATCGGCTCTTGCATCCAAGAGCCTTGAGAAGGTTCAGGAATCCATGCTCTACAGAAAAACTTTATTAGAAAAAACACCTGATGAACTCTTCGCTCTCGTCATAAAGCAGCGCACAGAAGCGGCTCTTGAGTTCCAGCGTTCTGTTGAGCAAAGTCTTGAGCAACTTTCAGATATATCTTCTGATTTTAATGCATCAGCAACAAAGCGCCGAAAATTTTCTATCTAGAATAAAACTACCATACTGGCAGTATATTACCAATATGGTGGTTTTATTTTATAACTCATGTGGTGATACACGATCACGCTCCATTTTCTTAAGCAACTGTTGTAATCTTTCTGCCCTTAGCTTTTGAGCCTTCTTCTCACCAATCTCCTGATAGTATTCTTCCCGACGCTCCGCAACAACTTTACGGAACTTCTTCAAAAAACGTTCCAGTGTTTTCATATCTGTTGCCGCAGCTTCGGCTTTGATTTTTTTATACATATACAACACATGAAATTCATCAATCATTTTTGGCTCCTGTTTTTATTTACTGCTTTTTAGTTAGCCCCTTGCGGGGCAACTTTTAGAATTCATTTCCTGAATCGTTCTGAATGGCACACCAACACAACAGCAATCTGCTCGAAGTCAACTTCATTAATACTCCCATTATCACCTTCTTGGGTTGTAAATCTTTCAAAGTTATTCTGAATATGGTCAATGATGTTCATAATAAATGGACTCATGAAATCAGGATCATCAAGATAGTCATTAGCGTCTCCATCTCCATTCACTTCCTGAAAAAGCTTCCAGCTTGCCTCCAATGATCTTATAGCAAGATCAAGGAACAGCTGTGTAGACTTATTTGTTACTACAGTTTCTTTAGACATAATCAATCCTCATTTTTACATGTTTGTTTGACTTATTTAGTCCCGGAATAGGAATAAACAGATAACTACTTTTTATAAACCAGATTAATGTTCACTGATCCGTATCTTAAATCCATCTCACTGACCAGTTCGTTATTAACATAACTGTTCAACGCATCTGTCAGGTTTTCATCATCCATTACTTCCTCGGCTGAATACCCGCATAGCGCAATGAACGTACTGACGCTTGCTTGGATGGTGCAGAGTATTTCAGGTGTTTGCTCACATAGCAAACTTAATGATATTGCAATATTATCATTCATTTAAATGTTCCTTTATTGAGTTGATTATTAGCCCCTTGCGGGGCCATATACTGACCACATGACCATTAGTTTGAGTTAAAAATAACGTTGTGCATATGTCTCAGATTCACTTTGACCTCATCGAATAAAACATCTCTGAGAGAGCCTGAGCTTTTACACTTCTTAAGAAACTTATTAAATCCTTCCTTACTGTTTTCTATTACCTTGTCAAAAACATCATCCATATATATTCTGTCTTCAACCATTTTAACAAATCTATCGCCCATGTATTCCTGCATATTACTGATATAAAGCTCATAGCAATAAAATGACTTCACAAGGAATAATCTGGTAGATTCATTGTAAACTTTGATTTCGTGGACTTCTGTTATTGCTTTACTCATTTTTATTTCCTTCTTTATTTTTAAGTGAACGTCCCCCTACAGAAATCTGTATGATTTTGGTAAGGGATATTATTTACAACAGTTTTATTTTCTTATGTTTACATAAAACCTCCTTAGATCATTATATGGATAATATTTGTTAAACTGCTTGTTTTCGTGATGCCTGAATAGCTCGTTCAATCCACGCATCCACCTCACTTTCAATAAAGGCGATTGCTCTTACACCTGTTTTTATCTGTGCGGGAAAGCAACCCGCTTTAATAAGCTCATATATCCATGTTTTCCCGAATCCAGTTCTGTTCATTACCTCAGGTAAACGAATAAGCTTGGGATGTTTATCTGTTTTGATTTGAACCATATTTATCTCCTGTGTTGTTCGATGAGATAATTGTATGGGTTTTTCTTGTGATTTAAGAGGGACGTTCGAGAAGAAGTTTTTTACGCAGATTTTTGGGAGGATAAAAATAGGGTATGTTCAGGTTGAGTGAATGTAGGCGATATCCGCATTGCGCAACACACCGCCTCCGGGAATGTCAGTCCTCACCGAGTTCGTCAGTGATGAGATCCTGAACCTTCCAGTGTCTTCTGTCGTCGTATCTGTATGTAAAATCGACAAAAGACCGATAGTGAGCAAGCTTTGTCAGATATTTTACTGCCAGCGGATGGTCTGTAGACTTCATTTTCTCAACATCACGAATACCGTCTTTAAACTCGTCCGGGTAGATAAAACTGGTAAGCTGCGGCATACCAATCCTGACCTCTTCATCCTGCGCCCAGAACAGCAAATCCATGATGGGAATGATGTTGTAATCGAGTATTCTCTTGAGGTTGCTGACCCCAAAGCGAAAATCTCTGGCTGGAGGCTCAGGAGCCTGTAGTTGTTCTTTCCACTCAGGCACCATCACTTTCAGGTGATTGATGATTTCTTCGGATGACGTTTCCGCCAGATTAATTTGAACAAGCATCAACCCTTCGTTATTTACCCCGGCTTCCTTCAGATAATGCGAGACTTCCATATGAGGTAGGGGTTTTCCTTCCGGGTTAACGTATTTATCGAAAGCAGCCACATAACCCGCCACCTCCCATAGCCCCTGATGTGTGACAGGCTTGATGGCATAGCTGGAAGACAGTCTTTTTTCAGGCCCCCCGAAAACATCACCAAACACGACCTTGCCTTCAATCAGTTCTTCGTAATAGTTCTGATGCCTGCGACGGCTTTCAGGAGGCAACTCCCCACTGTTTTGCCCCATGCGGTAAGCGACAATCCTGTTTTCTATCTCTTGGAAAAGCTGTTCCACTGTCAAATTTTGCAGGACGCTGTAGTTTTCAATGTTGAACCACTCATTAACAGCGCTGGCGATCTCCGCTTTGGTCATGAGGTATCTATCCTTCTGGCTTTACTTATCGCTTTGATATGTTATGAGTAAACATATCGGATTTGATGGCGGTAATCTATTGAATGGAGCAGGGAAAAGCATCGGAACAATCAGTCCAGACATGAAGATCGTTCAGTGAAGTTCAGTAAAGCGTGTTGTCATAACTAATTGAATATAATTGACATTTTTACGATACAAGATTAAAAATGTTGGTAAATATGATGGTAAAAAATAATACCATTACTTCAATTCCACTAATAACAGGAGATACAGATGAAGTTCGAGTCCAGTCAGAGGAGCCAATTTCCTGTTTCCATGCCTCTTTGCGAATCCTTATGTGATTTAGATTCAATAAGTTAGCGTGAAAAATCTTCCCGATGCATTTTTAGTTTTCCCTCTGCATCGGGAGAATTTGGTGGTCAGATTTGGGGTCAAGTTGGTTCGATGACGGAGTGACCCCCAAATGTCTCTTAACGACACAAAAATCCGCAGCTTAAAACCATCCGCTAAACCTTTCAAAGTTTCCGATTCTCATGGCCTGTACCTTTTAGTCAATCCAGGCGGTTCACGTCTCTGGTATCTGAAATATCGAGTCAATGGTAAAGAATCCCGCCTCGGCCTAGGTGCCTATCCCGATGTTTCTCTGGCTTACGCTCGTCAGCAACGTGATGGCATACGCAAGCTGCTGACGCAGAATATCAATCCATCACAGCAACGTATCGCAGAGAAAGCTGCCCGCTCTCCGGAAAAAACATTTAAGCACGTTGCATTGAGCTGGCATAAAAGCAACAGAACATGGTCAGAGAACCACGCCTCCCGTCTTCTTGCCAGCATGAACAATCATATATTTCCTGTGATTGGACACTTGCCAGTAGCTGAACTGAAACCTCGTCACTTTATCGATCTGCTGAAAGGCATTGAGCAAAAAGGTCTGCTGGAAGTCGCAGCACGTACTCGGCAACATATGTACAACATCATGCGGCATGCCGTGCATCAGGGGATGATTGAGAGCAATCCGGCGTCGAATCTCGAAGGTATCATCGCAGCACCGGTTAAACGACACTATCCCGCCCTTCCCCTTGAACGACTACCCGAACTGTTGAGCCGAATTGATGGTTATCATCAGGGACGGGAATTAACCCGGCTGGCTGTTTCTCTCACCCTACATGTCTTTATTCGCTCCAGTGAACTGCGGTTTGCCCGCTGGACGGAAATAAGTTTCAGAAACAAAATCTGGACTATCCCCGCCACACGAGAGCCGATCCCCGGAGTTCGCTATTCCGACAGGGGGACGAAAATGCGTACGCCACATATTGTGCCGCTGTCACATCAGAGCATCGACATACTGAAGCAGATAAGAGAAATCTCCGGTGATCAGGAGTTGCTGTTCCCCAGCATCCGGAATCCATCCAGACCAATGAGTGAAAATACGGTTAATAAGGCGCTGCGGCTGATGGAATATAATACTAAAGAGGATGTATGCGGCCACGGGTTTCGGGCAATGGCCTGTAGTGCCCTGGTTGAATCAGGTCTCTGGTCACTGGATGCGGTTGAGCGTCAGATGAGCCATCAGGAGCGCAATAGCGTTCGGGCAGCATACATCCACAAGGCGGAGCATCTTGAAGCCCGCAAGGCGATGATGCAGTGGTGGTCAGATTATCTGGACAGATGCAGAGAGGAATTCGTGCCATCCTATATTTTGGGCCATCAGCAGTCCAAAGTCTGAACTTCGGTATATACCGATTGATAAGCTTGAAAAAGGGCTCAGCTAATGGGCCCCGTATAAGACTAAATACTTCGCATATAGAGTTAAAATACCAACAACTTGATCCAGAGTTTGGTATTTAGTAACACAATGGAGCAGAATTTTAAGGTAAGGCGCATTGGCCGTGGAGGTTGTCGGAGCGGGCACCTTGTGTGCACGTAACTGACGTCCCCGGCGAGGCACTTCACCATAACGGCGCAGCAGCCTATAAAAAGTTGATTCGTTCGCCAGATTAATGCCTCTATCTGCCAACCGTGGCACGATTTGTGATCGCTACAAACTCGCGCATTCCGAGCGGTGGCAGATTTCCCTCATCTCCTGTTCTTCCCCGGTGCTGAGGCGATTCGCCGGAATGGGTGTTATCGCCCCCGGACGTCAATCCTCCGGCATTTTTTCCACCGCCGCCAGGTATGCAGTCTGATGTTCACTTCCCGACAGGCAACGGCAGAAACGTCCGTGTTCCATAGAGGCAGCAGTTTTGCCAGCACGCTGTCTTTTCGTTCAGGAGAAAACGTTTCATCCGTCACCCCATCACCATCATGTTTCTTCTGCAGTACAACTATGCTGGCACTCACGGTTCCTACCCGCTCATTGTTTTCGAGAAGAGTAACTACCACATCAACTGCTGTTGCAAAACTTGGAGTATGGTAATAGTGTCAAAAGCATAAAAAACTTATCTATGGATGAATAGCCTTATGATTCCAAAAAAAAAGATCCCATCTTTAAGCTCATTACGCACTTTTGATATTGTTGCGTCTCACCGCAGTTTCAAAGCCGCCGCAGAAGAATTAGGTGTCACACCCACAGCTGTAAGTCATCAAATACGTCAATTAGAAGAAGCTCTAGGGACCGATGTACTCAAACGCTCACCACGCGAAGTGAACCTCACCGCCGCTGGTATAAAACTTAAGGAGGCCACCACAAGCGCCTTTGACTTACTGATGAATGCTATTGCAAGTGTTCAGCAGACCAAACAAAGTAGCAGTGTATCTCTTACTTCAACTGCAAACTTTGTTTCTAACTGGCTGTTACCGCGTTTAAAAAACTTACAGCTTTCCTGCCCTGATATTGATTTAAAATTACATGCGAGTGACCATATTCTTGACCTGCGTAAAGATGAAATCGATATCGCCATTCGCTATACCTTGAAAATTGATGAATCGCTCAATTACCGTTTTCTTTATTCGGATCAGTTCGCACTAGTCTGTTCCCCAGCATTACCCTTAACTTCTCTTGACTCCCTGAAGGATTTACCGCTGATTCATGTTGATGGACGTATAGTACCTAGTGCAATACCCGACTGGGAGGCCTGGCGAGATAGCTGGGGGCCAAAAGATTTGACGATTAAAACAGGGATTCATTTTAGCGAAGAAACCCACGCAATTCAGGCTGCTATTAACGGTCAAGGTGTTGCTATTGTCAGCCAGTTAATGGCAAAGAATGCTCTGCAAAAGGGGCTATTGTATGAGCCTTTTAAATTTCGCCTACCGGGAGGAATCTTTTATTTTGTTACAACAAAAGATAAAGCTGAGAGGAATGAAATTCAGAATATTTACCACTGGTTTGAGGCACAATTAAACATCGACTAATCCCTTTTTAAGGGCTAAGAAGTAACCACCTTAGCCCTCCCATCATTTTTCCAACATAACAAACTTAAAAAAATTGAATTTCTTATAAGTATATACATTTAACAGAAATCGAAAAAGAAAACTCACCGTACCGTGAAAAAAGCTCATCATTACCCTCATGAAAAGCAAAATAAAAACAAAAATAAAATTCATCTTTAAAATGAGATTTTTTATCGGAGCTTCCATTAGAAAACATAAACAAAAGAACAACTACACTCCAACCAGCTGATTTAAATGATATTAGCCATCAGGAATGGTCACATCAATATAACCCCAGCGACGTTGAATAAATATATTCAATAAAAATATATAAGATTCACTTGACGATAAAGTCTTCCCACTGAATATTAATCATCAACAAACCGAAATATTTATAAATAGAATTAACTCCACTGAGTTCCTGTATGGGAGGAGATGCGATGTCTAAATATGACACCAACAATTTTATAGGCAGCCAGACTTCGTTAAATGAATTCGCCAGAAGCATTCTTTTATCACTTAACACTTCAGAACCACAAAAAGAAATTATTCACCTAGATGGTAAATGGTTTAGTGCTGAGCAGTATCTTGACATGATTAATAGAATTCGGACCCATTTAATTTCTTATTCTATTGATCCGAAATCGGTACTGGCAATCGTTGGTAAAAAAAATATCGATAACTTGGCATTAAAAGTGGCAGCCTGGAGTCTTAATTATTCTTTGCTGATACTTCCGGTCCGAGCTTCAACTGAATTTCAGAATCACTTACTGAGTTCATCTGATGCTTTCCTAATTGAAATCGACTCGGAGCAAAATTTATATATAAAGCGGTCAGGTTCCACACACTCAGATAGCGAGGATACTGGCCTTTTATTGCCTACCTCAGGAACCACAGGCGTTCCGAAACTAGTTAAAATCACATTTAAGGGCATGATGAATTTTGCTAATTGGGCACGAACTATACTTCCAACAGGCACATCTTGCAGAGTCCTAAGTTATGCCCCGCTTAATTTTGACCTCAGCTTATTGGAAATATGGTCTCCCGCGAATTCAGATAATAAGTGCAACGCTCGGACATGATTGTGGAGAGTGTAGGAGGAAGGGTTAACTACCGATAAG
>NZ_CBFFRL010000195.1:0-8496 GCF_965644215.1 Phytobacter sp. V69 | reverse complement strand
AGTCATGATAATAGGGCCTTCTGATTAGAAGGCCCTATTATCAATGATTTTTATCCTCGTGACGACACTATCTAATCTTTTGACCACAAATAAATTATTGAAGTGAAAAAGTTGCGTAGCGGCAATTTAGTTTCTATTTTTGTCGCAAATTCACGACAGATTATGTAACAAGAGGGAAAATCAATCAGGCAAAAGTATAAGATGTAATTAAGAGGATGATAATGATAATTCGACTTAGGGAAGTTTATGGGGCTCCTTTTGCTATAAAAGGATACCCCGCTAACGATTATTTTTCCGGAAGTTTAATGTCTTTAAACATTGCCTCAATATCTTCGTTCGAGCGTAATGCCACGGCAGCATCGACCACATCGCGTGTCAGATGTGGCGCAAAGCGCTGAATGAAATCATACATATAGCTACGCAAAAACGTGCTGCGGCGGAAACCTATCTTCGTCGTACTGTGGCTGAAAATTTCCTGCGCGTCCAGTTTGACCAGATCCGGGTCGGATACCGGGTCGACGGCCATGCTGGCAATGACGCCTACCCCAAGCCCCAGACGCACGTAAGTTTTGATAACGTCCGCATCGGTTGCCGTAAAGACGATACGCGGCGACAGCCCTGCACGGTTAAATGCCGTATCCAGCTCGGAACGCCCGGTAAAACCAAAGGTGTAGGTCACCAGCGGATACTGCGCCAGCTCCTCAATCGATACCGACCGCTTACTGGCCAGCGGGTGATCCGGCGTCACCACAATCGAGCGGTTCCAGTGGTAGCACGGCAGCATGACCAGGTCGTCATACAGATGCAGCGCTTCGGTTGCGATGGCAAAATCCGCATTGCCTTTAGAGACAGCTTCCGCAATCTGCGTCGGCGACCCCTGATGCATATGCAGCGACACGCGCGGATAACGCTCGATAAAGCCTTTAATCACATTCGGCAGCGCATAGCGCGCCTGAGTATGGGTGGTCGCGACGTAAAGTGAGCCTTTATCCGGCCAGGTGTGTTCCCCTGCTACCGATTTGATGGCATCCACTTTCGACAGGACTTCACGGGCAATACGGATGATTTCCTGCCCGGCTGGCGTCACCTGCGTGAGGTGCTTACCGCTGCGGGCAAAAATTTGGATCCCTAACTCATCTTCCAGCATGCGAACTTGCTTACTGATGCCGGGCTGGGAGGTATAAAGACCTTCTGCGGTCGAAGAGACATTGAGGTTGTGATTTACCACCTCAACGATATAGCGAAGCTGCTGTAGTTTCATGAAAGGCCATCCGAATTCGCGCAAACGGGCAATCGCTTAAGACGATTTCATAATAAAAAAGGAATTAACTATAACCACTATAACATTTATATCTTATATGTATAGATTCGAACAAAAAATAATAACCGTGTTATAACAAAAAGGGCCGGATAACCGGCCCTCACTTTAACACATTAATTTCACTTAATTATTTCTTGGTAACAGCCCATTTACCGTCAACGTAGAATGCCGACCAGTTTGTTGCTTTACCGTCTTTTTCCGAAGCCACGTACTGCTGCTTGGTTTTACGACTAAAGCGAACAATGGTCTTATTCCCTTCCGGATCCTGCTGCGGCGCATCCGCCAGATAACGCAGTTTTTCCGGCAGACGGTCGCGGAAGCGATGCAGCTCTTCCACTAATGGTGCGCGCGTCTCGCGTGATTTCGGGAAGGTGTTAGCCGCCAGGAAGACCCCGGCTGCGCCATCACGCAGAACGAAATACGCGTCCGATTTTTCGCACGGCAGTTCCGGCAGCGGTACCGGATCTTCTTTCGGTGGTGCGACTTCGCCATTACGCAGGATCTTACGCGTATTTTTGCAGTCATCGTTGGTGCACGCCATGTACTTACCGAAACGCCCCATTTTCAGGTGCATTTCAGAACCACATTTTTCACACTCAACCACCGGGCCGTCATAACCCTTGATGCGAAACTCACCCTCTTCGATTTCATAACCGTCACAGGTCGGGTTATTACCGCAAACGTGCAGTTTACGTTTCGGATCGATCAGGTAACTGTCCATCGCTGTACCGCACTTGGTGCAACGACGTTTGGCGCGCAGCGCGTTGGTTTCCGCGTCGTCACCTTCCAGCACGTTCAGTACTTCGTTTTCCGGCACCAGGTTAATGGTGGTTTTGCAGCGTTCTTTTGGTGGCAACGCATAGCCGGAGCAACCGAGAAACACGCCAGTACTGGCGGTGCGGATCCCCATTTTACGGCCGCAGGTCGGGCAATCGATACTGGTGAGTATCATCTGATTCGGGCGCATACCGCCTTCATCCGGCTCTTTTTCCGCCTTATCAAGCTGACGGGAGAAGTCACCGAAGAAGCTGTCCAGCACATTCTTCCATTCAGCTTCGTGATTTGCCACCTGGTCGAGACGGTCTTCCATCTGCGCGGTGAAATCGTAATTCATCAACTCGCGGAAGTTCTCTTCCAGACGGTCGGTGACGATTTCGCCCATTTTCTCTGCATAGAAGCGACGGTTTTCCACGCGGACATAGCCACGGTCCTGAATGGTCGAAATGATCGACGCATAGGTAGACGGACGGCCAATACCGCGTTTTTCCAGCTCTTTAACCAGTGACGCTTCGCTAAAACGCGCAGGCGGTTTAGTGAAGTGCTGAGCAGGCGTCAGCTCGATCAAGGACAGCACGTCGCCGGTATTGACTGCCGGCAGCGTACGGTCTTCATCGCCTTTACGCAGCGCAGGCATCACTTTCGTCCAGCCATCGAAACGCAAAATGCGACCACGTGCTTTCAGACGGTAGTCGCCCGCGCCCACGGTGATGGTGGTGGAATCGTACTGCGCAGGCGTCATCTGGCAGGCAACAAACTGGCGCCAGATCAGCTGATACAGTTTCTGTGCGTCGGTTTCCATATCCTTGAGGGAATCGGCTTCGACAGCGACATCTGAAGGACGAATCGCTTCGTGCGCTTCCTGAGAGTTCTCTTTGCTGGCGTACTGATTAGCATTTTCCGGCAGGTATTTTTTGCCGAATTTGTCACCAATGTAGCCGCGCACCATGCTGACCGCATCCTGGCTCAGGTTGGTGGAGTCGGTACGCATATAGGTGATGTAACCCGCTTCGTACAGACGCTGGGCCATCATCATGGTTTTCTTCACGCCAAAGCCAAGACGGGTGCTCGCCGCCTGCTGCAACGTAGAGGTAATAAATGGTGCGCCCGGCTTGCTGCTGGTCGGCTTATCTTCCCGCTCAAGTACCGTGTAACGGGCTTTTTCGAGCAGGCTAACGGCTGCCATGGTTTGTTCGCGGTTTACCGGACGGAAAGGTTTATCACCTTCATGCGTCACCTGTAATGGCAGCGAATCCCCACCCGGCGTTGCGGCAGAAGCGTCAATTTCCCAGTACTCTTCCGGGACGAAGGCTTTAATTTCGCGCTCACGCTCGACCACCAGACGCACAGCAACTGACTGTACGCGACCGGCAGACAGACCACGGGCGATTTTCTTCCACAACAGCGGAGAAACCATGTAACCCACAACGCGGTCCATAAAGCGGCGCGCCTGCTGGGCATTCACACGGTCAATGTTCAGCTCGCCCGGCTTTTCAAACGCCTGACGAATCGCATTTTTGGTGATTTCGTTAAACACCACGCGGCTATAGCGCGTTTCATCGCCACCGATCACTTCCCGCAGATGCCATGCAATGGCTTCCCCTTCGCGGTCAAGGTCGGTTGCGAGATAGATGTGGTCGGCTTTTTCCGCGAGCGATTTCAGCTCGGAAACCACCTTCTCTTTACCGGGCAGCACTTCATAGTGCGCATCCCAACTGTGCCATGGGTCAATGCCCATGCGATTAACAAGAGCGCCGCGTTCATCCTTTTTAGGCTTTTTAGCCGTTTTGGCGGCGGTCGCGTCAGCACTCTTTTTAGGTGCGGAGCCACTGGTCGGCAGATCGCGGATATGACCTACGCTGGATTTCACCACGTAGTCATTACCCAGATACTTATTGATCGTTTTGGCTTTTGCCGGGGACTCAACGATGACGAGAGCTTTACCCATATTCACCTTTACCTAATAAAATTCTTCCAGGAATACGTCGCGCATTGCTTCACCTTCCGCTGGCGACGAGCCATTTATATTGCGGTGGCGACAATGGATATCAACCCTTTTTTTGACCATAAGCGAAAGTAATCGCTAGCAGGTGATTGAGTTAACAGGATTTTTCGCTAGTCTACGATACAGCACGACGGTTTTACGGTCGAATGTCAAGCAAATCTGTTGCCAGATTGACGAAAGGGTCACACTGTACCTGATAAAATTTGTTACGCAACTTTATTAGCACGCAAATTCAAATCGCGCCAGCACTACCGTAACGGGAAACCCCTTGCTTGCGCAGGGAAAATTTGCCCCTGGCCCGTGTGGGGCGTAAACTTGTTAAATTTTTAAGGAGGGGCGAAATGGAGCCAACTACGCAACCTATCGATCGTCAGTCTCTGCTTGAGCTGGCAAACCAATTAATTCGCGATCATGAAGATACGCTGGCCGGCATCGAAGCGACCGGAGTCACGCAACGCAACGGTGTGCTGGTATTCAGCGGCGAGTATTTCCTTGATGAACAGGGTTTACCGACCGGGAAAAGCACCGCGGTATTCAATATGTTCAAGTATCTGGCGCATGAGCTGTCAGAAAAATACCATCTGATCGATTAACGCAAAAACGCGAGGCCATAGCCTCGCGTTTCGTTTGAACCCGCCCTTACATCAGCGGTTTTTGCCCACGCTGCCACCAGCGCATCAGCAGTCGGTCTGCGCTGTCTGCGGCACTGCCGGTAAAACGGTCAATCAGTTTCTTACGCTGCTGATAGCGCAAGCCGATAACCTCGTAGCGTTTGAACAGCCCCAGCAGCAGTTCATCACTGGTACCCACTTCGTCCACCAGCCCTTTCTCCAGCGCCTGTGAACCATACCAGTGCTCGCCGGTTGCCACCTGTTCAATGTCCAGCTGCGGGCGCATCTCATGCACAAAGCCTTTGAACAGGTCATGCGTTTCATTAAGGC
Source organism: Phytobacter sp. V69 (assembly GCF_965644215.1). Taxonomy (NCBI): domain Bacteria; kingdom Pseudomonadati; phylum Pseudomonadota; class Gammaproteobacteria; order Enterobacterales; family Enterobacteriaceae; genus Phytobacter; species Phytobacter sp. V69. Next base: position 3,452 of record NZ_CBFFRL010000195.1, on the reverse strand, counting down.
TTTCGCGGAATTTCTGCCGTCCCTCTTCGGTGTTCTCACCCAATAATGTCAGGGTGCGTTTGAACTGCCCGGCGGTATGCAGCTCAATATCAATCTCTTTGCCTTTCAGGAAGCGGTTGAAGTTGGGGATCTGCGCCACAACGCCAATCGACCCAATAATAGAAAACGGCGCGGCGACAATTTTGTCCGCCACGCAGGCCATCATATAGCCGCCGCTGGCAGCGACTTTATCCACCGCGATGGTCAACGGGACCTGTTTATCGCGCAGGCGCTGCAGCTGTGACGCCGCCAGCCCGTAACCGTGCACAACGCCGCCGGGACTTTCCAGGCGGACAACAACCTGATCGTCCGGTTTTACCAGGGTCAGTACTGCGGTTATCTCTTCGCGCAGCGCACCAACCTCATGGGCATCCATGCTGCCTTTGAAGTCCAGCACCCAGGCGCGGGGTTTGCTCGCGGATGACACATCACCCTGCTTCGCTTTGGCTTTTGCCGCTTTCGCATCCTGTTTTGCTTTTTTCTTTTGGGCTTTATGCCACAGCTTTTGCTGCTGGTCATCCAACAACGCCACGGCCATCTCTTCCTGCATTTCCTTATATTGTTCGCTCATGCGGGTGATGCGTAATTCCCCCCGCTGACGTTTGCGCTGTGTCAGATTAACAATAAGTATTGCGACTACCGCAATCGCGACCACGACGGTCACAATTTTGGCTAAAAACAAACCATATTCAGACAGTAATTCCACGCATTCCACCTTGGTTCAGCCACTTAACGTTCGCATCCAGTGTACATGAGCCTTTCTGGCGCGTCTCGCATTGCCATCCGTGCGGGTATTCAGTCGAACAGTTTCAGCACATTCCGCTATACATTCTCTCGACGAGCGGGAGACTCTCTACCAGACTGATTGAAATCGCTTTCTGTTTCAGGCATAAAGCCAACACGATTTAAAAACGGGTTGAGACCAAGGAGTTAGCGTGCATTACCAGCCACAACGCGACCTGTTGCGAAACCACATTATTCTGGTCACCGGTGCCAGTGACGGCATCGGCAAGGAGGCGGCACTTACCTATGCCCGCTACGGCGCGCGCGTCATTTTACTGGGGCGCAATGAAGGCAAACTGCAGGCTGTTGCCGGGCAGATAACCGACGAAGGCGGTCAGGCCGCCAGCCTCTACACGCTCGATATGGCGAACTGTTCGCCCGCGGATTGCCAGCGTCTCGCCGCTGAGATTGCCGCGCACTACCCGCGGCTCGACGGCGTACTGCATAACGCCGGCGTATTAGGCGATGTTTGCCCGATGGACGAACAGCAGCCCGCCGTCTGGGACAACGTGATGCAGGTTAACGTCAACGCCACCTTCTATTTAACCCAGGCACTCCTTCCTTTATTACTCAAAGCGGAAAGCGGATCACTGGTGTTTACGTCGTCGAGCGTTGGTCGTCTGGGGCGCGCGAACTGGGGGGCTTACGCCGCCTCGAAATTCGCCACCGAAGGCATGATGCAGGTTCTCGCCGAAGAGTATCAAAACCGACTGCGGGTCAATTGCATCAATCCGGGTGGCACCCGCACCCAGATGCGTGCCAGCGCGTTTCCCAGCGAAGACCCGCGAAAATTAAAAACGCCAGCCGATATTATGCCGCTCTATTTATGGCTGATGGGCGATGACAGCCGCCGTAAAACAGGCATGAGTTTTGATGCTCAGCCAGGACGAAAACCGGGGATATCACAATGAGTGAAGAACGTTATCAGCAGCGCCAGCAGCGGGTAAAAGACAGGGTCGATGCCCGCGTGGCGGCCGCAACAGACGAGCGCGGCATCATTATCGTTTTTACCGGCAACGGTAAAGGCAAAACCACCGCCGCCTTTGGCACCGCGACGCGTGCCGTCGGCCACGGTAAAAAGGTGGGCGCGATTCAGTTTATTAAAGGTACCTGGCCAAACGGTGAGCGTAATCAGCTGGAGCCGCACGGCGTCGAATTTCAGGTGATGGCGACCGGTTTTACCTGGGACACGCAAAACCGCGAGAGCGACACGGCCGCCTGCCTTGAGGTATGGGCGCACGCGCAGCGTATGCTGGCGGACGAATCGCTGGATATGGTGGTGCTCGACGAGTTGACCTACATGGTGGCCTACGATTATCTGCCGCTGGAAGCCGTTCTCGATGCGCTGGAAAACCGCCCGGTTAACCAGACGGTAATCATCACCGGACGCGGCTGCCACCGGGATATTCTGGAGATTGCCGATACGGTGAGCGAACTGCGCCCGGTGAAACATGCGTTTGAAGCCGGCGTGAAAGCGCAGATCGGTATCGACTACTGAGAAGCCGCAGGTTGCAGCGCGACAATGCGCGGCAATCAGGTACTTATACTCCTGAAAACCGCAACTGTGGCTGATATCGGTAATCGGCGTCCGCGTATCGCACAGCAACGTTTTGGCTTTGTTCACCCGCACGAGCGTCAGATAAGCCTTGAAGTTATGGCGACTGACCTTCTTAAGCAAGCGGGAAAACCACGAATAGCTCATCCCCGCATGCGGCGCCACATCGCTCAAGGTCAGCGGCGTATCAAACTGTTGATTGATATAGGCGATGCCCTTTTTGATCATCGCCGCTTCGCGCAGCGAACCCTCAGGTTGTGACACCGTCACGTCCGCCCTGACCAGCGCATCCAGCAGGGTATAAATTGCGGCAATCCGCTGGAAAGGCGCGTCGTTGTTGACCAGTTGCGCTGCCAGCTTGTGGTAAACCTCACAGTCGCTTGCCGAAAGCGTACGCCCGTGCGTACACCACTCCAGCAACGGCGCAGGATGCAGCGTATCGAACAGTGCCGGGGCAAACTGCACCGTCACCAGTTGGCTGGCCTCCACTTCGGCGCTCAGCGAATGAACTTCTTCGGCGTTGATATAGAGCATGTCCCCCTGTTCCAGCGTCAATTCTTCGTTTCCGGCCGTTACGGAAAACCGCCCACTCAGGACGGTGATCAGCTCCGGCGCCGGGTGCCAGTGCGGCTCACAGTAACGAACTTGCGCCGCAAAGACGTTCAGCTTCTCGGCATCAAAGGCGATAAGCTCATACCCGCTTTGCGTGAACAACGCCCTGGTTTGCGCTGCCGCGCGCTGCTGAGTGACGGAAAAAGGGAACACGCTTTCTCTCCTGCTTACCTATCTCGTTTCGCCCGCCAGCGCCGTGCGGCGAATATTGATTCCCGGCCCGAGTAAAATCCCGACGCCCATATGCTGGCACTCGCGCCCCAGCGCCTGGCCCATCTGATACACCAGTTCACTGTCCCAGCTACAGGCCAGGCTTGAACCGTTCGGAAAACAGGTTGCGCAACCGCCACCATATGGCCATCGCGATTTTGGTAATGAAATTAAAGAAACCGCGAATTCAGATAATAAGTGCAACGCTCGGACATGATTGTGGAGAGTGTAGGAGGAAGGGTTAACTACCGAT
>NZ_CBFFRL010000194.1:0-8640 GCF_965644215.1 Phytobacter sp. V69 | reverse complement strand
CGGCCTCATTTCTCGCTGCCGTCCAGATCAGATGCATCGCTCTCTGGGCTAAAATCTTGTGACGACACTATCTAAAGCATGGCTAAAATAAATTTTATATATCGGCATCAATAAAGAGTCAGTTTATGAGAGTGCGCAAAAAAAAAGCCCCGTTGATGAGACGGGGCAAAAACTCATTGATTACGGAATGATGTTCTCTGGTCATGGGTGAGAACAAGGCAAATATATCCGCAAAAAGTGGTGTAAAAATGGAGAAATCATGGAGATATCCCTTGTAAGGCATTAAGCTAAATTTTTGGATAATTATTTCAATATGGATAATTCGATGCGTAATATTTTGTTCGCTTTTATTTTTACACTGACCGCGTGCTCCACAAAACCGGATGCGCCACGTCCGCCGGCGGCGGGAAAAGCTAATCCGGCAGCGGAGTATTGTCTGCAAATGGGCGGGCAACGCGTCCCGGTGCAGAGTCCACAGGGCGTGCGTACAGAGTGCAAACTACAGGGGGGTGACGTGGTGGATGAATGGGAACTGTGGCGGCGCGATCATCCGAAATCTGGCTCGTGACACTGACCATGCATCAGGGTAAACTTAATTCAGAATATTCTTAATTTACCCTGATGCATGTGTACGCGAGAGAATTATGTTTCAGTTACGACCGGGCAGCCTGGCGATGGTCATTGGTGCTCAAACGCCCGCCGGGCGCGGTAATATCGGCAAATCTGTAGAGTTATTTGGGCTTTGCCAGCCTGGCGAGATGTTCCTTAATCCGGTCAATGGCGTGATGACACGCATGCCGCAAAACGCGAACCGTGCATTGTGGCTGGTGACCGGCGATGTGGTGGCATTCGATGGTCAACAGGGCTTCGCCTTTGTGCGCGCCGAACACCTGATGCCCCTTGACCCGGATAGTCTGCCTGAACACGATCGCGAGCAGGTCATTTCCTGATTTACAGCGATGCCAGCCATTGCGCCAGCACCAGCGCATGATTTTGCCGGGTGCCTTTGGCGGCATAGAGCAGGGTGAGGGCGTCTTTACCTTTCTCGCAAAGCTGTTTTCCCATTTCTCGCTTTCCGGCGAGCTCTGCCAGATAGGCGTCGCGAAACCCGGCGAAATCCAGTACCTCGCCGTGAAAGGCTTTGCGCAATTCGCTTGATGGGGCCAAATCCTTGCACCATTCGTCATAATGCAGATCGGTTTTTTTCACTCCCCGTGGCCACAGGCGATCAACCAGAACCCGGTAGCCATCCTGAACGGAGGCCGGGTCATAGACGCGTTTGCATTGAATCATCGGTACGTTCCCTCTCTTCGATAAAAGCGACCAGTTGCGGGAGCTGCTGGTGGGAAAAGACGCGAATGCCGTTTGCTTCCAGCAGGGCGGCGGCGACACCCATGCCGGGCTGCTGAACGCCACTAAAGGTGCCATCGTAAATCAGCTGGCTGCCGCAGGTGGGGCTGCCGTCGGTCAGCAGCGCCGCGCAACAGCCTTCCGCCTGTGCAGTTTTGAGCGCCAGCCAGGCGGCGAGCTGATAGTGTGCGGTGACATCCTCGCCGGTATCCTCAACGATGCGCGCCGCATCACGCATCACATCATGACCGTTTCCATCGCGTATTTCTGCCGGTGCGCGCGGAATAGACAGCCCTGCGGCCAGTTCCGGGCAGTGAATCACCAGACTCTGTTCCTGCTGCCAGCAGGCCAGTACTTGCTGTAATGCCGCTTTTTCACTACCGTTATAACGGACCTTGAACCCCACCAGGCAGGCGCTGACCAGAATTTTATTGCGCATTTTTTCTCCAGTTTCGACGCATCTGTTGCCTTAAGCTTCATTTTCATCTGAATAAGGCAAAGTGTGTCCTGCCATTTTTAAGGTGTTGTGATATAGACGAAAGATCGTTAATGTGAGGTTCCTTATGTTATTCGTTATTAGCTCTGACATAAGGACCCCTTCATGACCCATATTCCCGTTAAAAATACCCTGAGAATTGCCCTTGTTGGTGATTACAATCACGACGTTGTCGCGCATCAGGCAATTCCTCTGGCGATCGATGACGCCGCCGCCGTGCTTGAGATTACCGCAGATTACGACTGGCTGGCGACCTCTGACATTAGCAGCAGCGATGACCTCGTTGGCTACGATGCAATTTGGGTGGTTCCGGCAAGTCCGTATAAAAACCCTGAAGGCGCCTTTATCGCCATTCAGTACGCGCGGGAAAATGCGATACCGTTCCTTGGCACCTGCGGTGGCTTCCAGCACGCGATTATTGAATATGCCCGCCATGCGATGGGCGTGGGTGATGCTGCTCACCAGGAAACCGACGATGCAGGACGAATGGTGATCGTTCCGCTAAGCTGCTCGCTGATCGATCAGGTGGCGGACATCGAACTGCGTCCAAACACGCTGATCGCCCGCGCCTATGGGCAGGAGAAAATCAGCGAAGGCTACCGCTGTAGCTATGGGATCTCGCCGGATTTTGCCGCCGAACTGGAAAAGAGTGATATGCGGGTAACAGGCTGGGATGAAGAGGGGGAGATCCGCGCGGTCGAACTGACTAACCATCCGTTCTTTGTTGCGACGCTATTCCAGCACGAGCGCAATGCTTTGGCTGGACGCCCGGTACCACTGGTACAGGCGATGCTGAAAGCGGCAAAAGATTGAGAAAATGAAAACAGGCCGCTCGGGCCTGTTTTTTTACGTGCTGACCATCTCGCGGTCGCGCCCGGCGCAGGCACCAAACAGCGCCATCAACACCGACAATATTGCGCAGGCGATAAGCGGGATTTGCCAGGAGTCGCTGGCGTCGTGGATTTTACCCATCAGCGGTGGCCCACAGGCCGCCAGCAGATAGCCCACCGATTGCGCCATCCCTGAGAGCGCCGCCGCATGATGCGCGGAGCTGGCGCGCAGGCCGATAAAGGTTAGCCCAAGGATCATGGTGCCCCCGGAGCCAAAACCGAACATCAGCGTCCAGAGAACCGCCTGATCCGGCCAAATCCAAAAACCGGCGGAGCTTACCGCACACATTAACGCCACCAGTACGGCAAGCGCACGCTGGTCACGCAGGCGATGAAGGATCAGCGGCACCAGAATTCCCGGCGACGCCGTGGCAAGCTGCAGCAGGCCATGCAGAGAACCCGCGCCGGATTCGCTGTAACCGTGGCTGATAAGAATCGCCGGCAGCCAGCCAATCACCACATAATAAATCAGCGAGTTAATCCCTAAAAATAGCGTCACCTGCCAGGCCAGCGGTGAGCGCCAGATCCTGCGGCTTTGTGTCACCGGCGAGCTTGATAAGCTGGCGGGTTTTGCGAAACGCAACTGCGGCAACCACAGCAGCATCGCAAGCAGCGGGAAGGCCATCAACATCAGCAACGCGCCGTGCCAGCCTGCGCCCATTAACGAAAGCGGGACAATGACTGCAGAACCAAGTGCCGCTGCGGCCCCCATGGTTACCGAGTAGGCACCAGTCAGTTTGGCGACCTGGCCCGCGTAATCGCGTTTAATGATCCCCGGCAATAGCACGTTACCCATTGCGATGCCGCAGCCAATGATGGCCGTGCCGACAAAGAGCAGCGCAGGCGAGGGGAGTGAACGTACCGCGATGCCCGCGCAAATCAACAGCATGGCGGCAAAGAGGCTGCGTTCCATTCCCAGTCGCCGGGCAATGCCCGCGGCTAAGGGGGATACAAGGGCAAAAGCCAGTAACGGTAGGGTGGTGAGCATCCCTGTTTGCGCAGTGGTTAAGCCATAATCGGCACGAATAGTATCAAGCAGCGGTGCGGCCCCGGTGAAGGTGACGCGCAAGGTGGTGGCAATCATCAGGATTCCCGCGAAAAGCAGTACCCCTTGTTTGCCCCGTGAAGAAATCGCAGTGGTCATTGTATTCTCAGGATAAATAGCAGAAGCACACCATACCCCTTTTTCGCGCTGATGAAATCAAGCTAAAATGACAGTTTATCGCTATATTCGGACAACTTTATGCAGCACGGTCTTGGCCTGGATGGCTTTAATCCCGACAGTCAGCAGGAGGCGGCGCTGGCCTTTAGTATTGTCGTTGAGGCCGATGAGCAACGGATCCCGCAGCATCGCCATCGCAAAGGACAGCTGATTCTGGCCCTCAGCGGGGCGATCACCAGCGAAGTGGAAAACGCCCGCTGGATGGTGCCGCCCCATCACGCCATCTGGCTGCCGGGACTGGTCGCCCACAGCAACCACGCCACGCCGGGGGCAAAACTGTGCTTTTTGTTTGTTGAACCCGACAGGCTCGATATGCCGGATCAGTGCTGCACGCTGAAAATTTCCCCGCTGGTACGTGAACTGATCCTGACGCTTTCTACGCGTAGCCATCGAGAACGCCAGCAACCGGCAACACAGCGGCTGGTGCAGGTGCTGTTTGACGAACTGCCCCGCCAGCCGCAGATGCAGCTGCAACTTCCCGTCTCGCCGCACAGCAAAATTCGCCAGATGGTCGATACCATGGAGCAGGCTCCCGCCCAGTGGCAGACGCTGGCGCAATGGGCGCAGGAATTTGCCATGAGCGAACGCAACCTGGCACGCCTGGTGGTGAAGGAGACGGGACTCAGTTTTCGCCGCTGGCGGCATCAGCTGCAGCTGATCCTTGCTCTTCGTTTGTTGATTGGCGGCGAGTCGGTACAGAACGTTGCTCAGGCGCTGGGGTATGATTCCACCACGGCCTTTATTACGATGTTTAAGAAAGGGTTAGGCCAGACGCCGGGGCGTTACCTTGCCGCTCTTGAGCAGGTGTAATTATTTTCTGCTGTCAATTCCCTTTAAGAAGTGTGGCTTATGCGTGTTTTTGCTGGCGGCTTGTCAGTGATAAGTGATTAGTATGGAGTAAGCGTTTTTAATAACTTTTTTGGATAATTAATGCACTTTTTGATATTTGTCTGATGATTACTGTTATGTGACTTTAGCCCTGAAATATGACTAATAACAGGGCGTAAGGATTAGCATGGCAACCACATCTTCGAAAAAAATCGGTGCGCTGACCGCACTGGCATTACTTTCTACTTTCTCATTTGCCGCACACGCAGACAAACTGGCTGATATTAAAGCCGCAGGTGTCGTCAAAGTGGCAACATTTGACGCGAACCCGCCGTTTGGCGCCATCGATCCGCAGAGCCACGAAATCGTCGGCTATGACGTGGATTTCGCTAAAGCGCTGGCGAAAAGCCTGGGCGTAAAGCTGGAACTGGTCGCCACTAACCCGGCGAACCGTATCCCGCTGTTGCAGTCCGGTAAAGTGGATCTGATTGTTGCAGATATCACCATTACCCCGGAACGTGCGCAGGTGATTGATTTCTCAACCCCATACTTTGTCACCGGCCAGCAGTTCCTGGTAGCGGCAACCGGTTCAGACAAACTCGATAGCTACAGCAAAGCGCGCATCGGTGCGGTAAAAGGCACCACTGGCGAGCAGGCGCTGCATCAGCGTTTCCCGCAGTCCCGCGTGCTGGCCTATGACGATATCCCGCTGGCGCTGACCGCACTGCGTAACGGTAACGTGCAGGCGATCACTCAGGACAGCACCATCCTGGCAGGCCTGCTGGCGGAAGCGCCGGATAAAGCCAAATTCAAAATCCTGCCGGACTTGCTCTCCAAAGAAGAGATCGGTGTGGGCGTCACCAAAGGTGAAACCGCGCTGCTGAAAGCCGTCAACGAGGAGCTCGTGAAGCTGGAACAGACCGGCGAAGCGGCAAAAATCTACGACGTCTGGTTTGGTCCGCAAACCAAAGCCCCGGCTCCGCGCAGCTTTAAAATAGAAGCGAAGTAATATGTTGGCAGGTCTCTTTTCACCCTCCGTGGCGCAAGCCCCGGAGGCTTTTCCCGTGGAAAAAGGAACGGTGGAGTTTCGCAAAGCCAGCAAAAGCTACGGTGACCACCGCGTGTTGAACAACATCGATTTGCAGGTTGCGGCAGGGGAAGTGATTGCCGTGTGCGGGCCATCCGGGTCGGGTAAATCGACGCTTATTCGTCTTATCAATCGGCTGGAAACCCTGACCAGCGGTGAGATTCTGGTAGACGGCAAACCGACAAGCCAGCTTAAGGGGCGCGAACTGCGCAACCTGCGCCGCCAGGTCGGGTTCGTGTTCCAGCAATTTAATCTTTATGCGCATCTGAACGCGCTGGAAAACATCACCCTGGCGTTGACCCGCATTCATGGCAAGTCGGCGGCGGAGGCAAAAAACATCGCCCTCGAGCTGCTGGACCGCGTCGGGCTGAGCGATAAAGCCGGGCACTATCCGTCGCAGCTTTCCGGCGGCCAGCAGCAGAGGGTGGCGATTGCCCGCACGCTGGCAGCAGGGCCGCATATCATCCTGTTCGATGAACCGACCTCGGCGCTTGATCCGGAGATGATTGGCGAAGTGCTGCAGGTGATGCGATCGCTGGCCCACAGCGGGATCACTTTGATCGTCGTGACCCACGAGATGCAGTTCGCCCGCGAAATTGCTGACCGGGTGATTTTTATCGACGGTGGCGAAATCCTCGAGCAGGCTGCGCCGGAGGCGTTTTTCACCGCGCCGCAGCATCCGCGCGCCCAGCGCTTCCTGCAAAAAGTGCTTAATCCGCTCCATGCTGACGGCAAGGAGCTGTAATGGGGATTCATCTCGACTGGGCGGGCGTTTTTACCGGCCAACCTGCACAATGGCTCACCTCTGGCTTTCTGACCACCATTTGGGTCACGGTGGTGGGCGTTATCCTCGCGACCGTGATGACGGTTTTTCTGCTGGCCCTGCGTCTGGCTGGCGGAAAGGCGGGGAGAGCGGTCGTGGCGGTGTGGGTGTCGCTGTTTCGCAATACGCCGCTGCTGGTGCAACTGTTGTTCTGGTATTTCGCGGCATGGAACGTGCTGCCGCTGGCGTTTCGTCAGTACGTCAACGATGACCACGCCTTTAGTATTCTGCCGGGGGATGTCTGGTGGTTTACCCCGGAATTTCTCTCTTCGGCCTGGGCGCTGGGGCTATTCACGGCGGCATTTCTGGTGGAAGAGATTCAGGCCGGGTTACATGCGGTGCCGCGCGGGCAAATCGAAGCGGCAAAATCGCAGGGGTTTAGCGACCTGGCGCTGTTTCGCTGGGTGCTGCTTCCGCAGGGGCTGGAGAACGCTTGGCAGCCGGTGGTGGGGCAGTATCTGAATCTGATGAAACTCTCGTCGCTGGCAACCGGCATCGGCTTTGCAGAACTCACCTACCAGACGCGGCAAATTGAGAGCTTTAACGCCCACGCGCTGGAAGCCTTTACGGTGGGCAGCGTGCTGTATCTGGCGCTGGGGCTGGCGATGAGTCTGCTCTTTAACCTGCCGCGTGGCTGGCGAGCGATGACCCGCAAGGAGGCACACCGTGGTCGATAATCTTACCGTCATCACCGACAACCTCGGCTATTTGCTGCTGGGGCGTGCGCTTCAGGGGGAACCGGGCGGTGTACTGCTATCGGTAATGATGACATTGGGAGCCGGCGTACTGGCGTTTCCCTGCGGAGTGTTGCTCGCCTGCTGCGCGTGGCGTTTTGCGGGCTGGCCGCGCAAGCTTCTTTTTTTGTGGGCCGAGTTGATTCGCGGGATCCCGCTGATTTTTGTCATCTTCTGGATGTGGTTTTTGCTGCCGTGGATAACCGGGGCGGACCTGCCGGGGGCGGTGACCGTCACTCTGGCGCTGGCGTGGTTTACCTCGGCATCGGTGATGTATTCGACGCTGGCGGCGCTTAACGCGTTACCGAAGGGGCAACATGAAGCAGCAATAAGCAGTGGATTTGGCAGCGTGGACATTCTGCGCCTGGTGCTGCTGCCACAGGCGTTACGTAACGCTATTCCGTCTTACATTGGGTTGCTTATCGCCCTGCTAAAAGACACATCGCTGGCGTTTATCGTCAATGTGCCGGAGCTGACTACGGTCGCCGGGCAGGTGAATAATCGGGTGCAGGTTTACCCTGCGGCCCTGTTTATCTTCACCGGGCTGGTCTATTACCTGCTGTGTAGCTTACTGGAGTTTGGCGTTAAGCGCTGGCAGCGTCGGCACTTACTGCCGACCAATTAACAGCGACACCAGACCTGCCGCAATCAGTGGCCCTACCGGTACGCCCCGGAACAGGGCCACACCCAATACGGTTCCCACCAGAAGTCCGGCCACCAGCGATGGCTGCGAGCTCATCAGCGTCACACCGCGGCCACCCAGCCAGGAAACAAACACCCCCACCGCAATGGCGATCAGTGATTTCCAGTTCAGAAACGAGCTGATTAATGTCGACGGCGGCAGTGAACCGCTGGCGATAGGGGCCATTACCCCAATGGTCAGAATGACAATTCCGACGGTTAAACCCTGTTTTTCGACCCACGGGAAGTACGTGTTGAGCGGCGTGATACGGATAATGATCAGCACCATAACGGCAACGGCGACGGTGGTGTTGTGGCTAAAGAAGCTCAGCGCCACCAGCCCAATCAGAATGAAGAGAGTTGTATCGAACATGGAGAGTGTTTCGTTCCTTGCCAATGAAAAGATAAGCCTGCTTACATTACTTTACGCGGATAGGCATTGTTAAGCAGGCTTTTTATATTTGCATGAACACCACCTCCTATGGAGGTGGTCAGCAATAAGTTGGCTCTGCCAATAATGCTACTCATG
>NZ_CBFFRL010000193.1:0-8765 GCF_965644215.1 Phytobacter sp. V69 | reverse complement strand
TACGCAAAAAATACGGCCTCATTTCTCGCTGCCGTCCAGATCAGATGCATCGCTCTCTGGGCTAAAATCTTGTGACGGCACTATCTAGTGACCGGAACGGCGGCGCGTGCGGGATACACAAAGGCATTTTTAACCACCCTGGGGACCAATCTTGCCTCGCTGGTATTGATCTCCTTTGCCGTGCTTGCCATTGCCGGGGTGGTCATGCTCAATACCGGTTATCTGGCGCTGCTGGGCATCGGTGGTTCGTTGTTTATTGGCTGGGGGGCGGTGGAGTCATTGCGGGAGCTCTGGGGGCAAAACGCGTCACAGAGGGATGACAGCTCCGAACAGGCAGGGGGGGTTGCGCGCGGATTTTTCACCGGCATTTCCAATCCGAAAGACATTGTCTTTTTCGTCTCGTTTTTCCCGCAGTTTATTGCCGTCAGCCGCGATTTTACTACCAGCATCACCACGCTCTGCCTGCTGTGGATCCTGTTCGATTTTGCCGTGATGGCGGGCTATATCGTGGCGATCAAACGGTTTCTCCCGGTGACGCAAAGCCGACGCTTTGCCCTCTGCGCCGCGCTCGTTTTACTGCTGCTCGCTATCGCTGGGATCGCCTGGAATCTGGCGGGGGCAAAAGCACTGTTTGCATGATGAAATGAAATTGTCACTGCCCGAATAATTACAGGATTTGCTAAGATAAGCGCAACGCATAGTGAAATTTGGGTGAACCTATTGAAAACAAAAATGATACTTATCGCGCTGGTCGCCGTTCTGGCGGGCTGTGATGACAACAAAGGACCTGTATCTTTTACGCCGGAGATGGCGAGTTTTTCGAATGAATTCGATTTTGACCCACTGCGCGGTCCGGTAAAAGATTTCAGCCAGACATTACTCAATGATAAAGGTGAAGTATCGAAGCGCGTCACGGGCACGATGTCCAAAGAGGGCTGTTTCGATTCGCTGGAGCTGCACGATCTGGAAAACAACACCGGGGTCTCGCTGGTGCTGAACGCCAACTACTACATTGATGCCGACACGCAGGAAAAACGTCTGCGCCTGCAGGGGAAATGCCAGCTGGCGGAGTTCCCCAGCGCCGGGTTGACCTGGGACACGGACGAGCACGGATTTGTCTCTACCGCGCGCGGCAAAGATGTGGAAGTGAACTATCGCTACGATGACGAAGGCTATCCGCTGGGGAAATCAACGACCTCGAAAGATATGCATCTGTCCGTGGTGTCGACGCCTTCAAACGTGAAGGGCAAAAAACTCGATTACACGGCGGTCAGCACGCTGAACGATAAACCGCTGGGTAACGTGAAGCAGACCTGTGAGTACGATAAGCACGATAACCCGGTTGCCTGCCAGCTGGATATTGTCGACACGAGCGTGACGCCGTCGGTTGAGAAGAAATACAGCATCAAGAACACCATCGAATACTACTGATGGTACGGACTTGATGCCACGACCCATCGTGCTTACTGCGCGGTGGGTTTCAGTAAGGTCCCGCCGCTGCTTTTATGATTTTCCAGGTATTGCTGCTGGAAAATGCACATCCGGATGGTATTGCGATACTCCCCGTTGATAAAAAATTCATGAATCAGTTCACCTTCCACCATAAAGCCGAGCTTACGGTAGATATGGATGGCTTTCTCGTTTTCTTTATCGACGATCAGATACAGCTTATACAGGTTTAACACCGTGAAGCCGTAATCCATCGCCAGCTTTGCGGCGCGGGAGGCGAGGCCTTTCCCCTGATGCTCCGGCGAGATGATTATCTGGAACTCGGCCCGGCGGTGAACGTGGTTAATCTCAACAAGCTCAACCAGGCCGGCTTTGTCACCCTCATATTCCACCACGAAACGGCGTTCGCTCTGATCGTGGATATGCTTGTCATATAAATCTGACAGTTCGACAAACGCTTCATACGGCTCTTCGAACCAGTAGCGCATGACGCTGGCGTTGTTATCCAACTGGTGCACGAAGCGCAGATCCTCTCGTTCGAGCGGGCGAAGTTTGACATGAGCAGCGTCGGTCATATGAAATCCTTTTTGACATCGGCGAAGGCGGGCGTTGGACAACGCCCGGAGTACGAAAGGGGTTATGGCGTAATCTGACGACCGGTACGGCGGTCAAGGCAGCGCAGGGTGTTGGGTTCCCAGTACGCGTTCACATTAGCGCTTTTGTGGCAGTTATCCTGCGCGTCAAAGGCGACATCTGTTTTATCCCACTCTTTTTCCACGCGTTTATTGACTTTATGGCGCAGCGTGCGGGTATCATCCCACTGCTCTTTGTCCATGGCGGCGTTCTGGCGGCTTTGCGCGCTGTCGCCGGATTCAATCACTAATTTGTTGGTCTGCGCGGGGGCACTGGCGGTGTACACGATGGCACCCAGCGTCAGCATTACCGTCAGGCACAGGCGTTTGCTAAGTGTAATGTTCATTGTAACTTCCTTCATTGAGGGGATCTAAAGGCTACAGATCGATTCTACTCGATTCATCCCTGGGCGGAAACCCTGCCGGGTGTCCACATATTAGTGGGTTATCCGTTAAGATAGTTCAACCACGAGATAATGAAAACGCGAGAAATGCTCAAGACAACCCTGCTTTTTTTCCTGACCGCCCTGTGCGAAATCATCGGCTGCTTTTTACCCTGGCTGTGGCTGAAACGCGGCGCCACGCCGCTGTTGCTGATCCCGGCCGCGGTGGCGCTGGCGCTCTTCGTCTGGCTACTGACCCTGCATCCTGCCGCCAGTGGGCGAGTCTATGCCGCCTATGGCGGCGTTTACGTTTGCACCGCCTTGTTGTGGTTACGCGTGGTGGACGGCGTGAAACTCAGTGTGTATGACTGGATGGGCGCAGCGGTGGCACTTTGCGGCATGCTGATTATCGTTGCCGGGTGGGGGCGCGCATAAGCGCCCGTTTTTAGTGATCGACGGCTGATTTTTTGATCGTCATACTTGTATGGTAGTGGTTCGAGTGCGTAAATTTCCTACATCGCAATAAGAGATGTAAGGAACAAAAAATGAAGATTGTTGGGGCTGAGGTTTTTGTCACCTGTCCAGGACGCAACTTTGTCACATTAAAAATCACCACCGATGAAGGTATCGTGGGCCTGGGTGACGCCACCCTCAATGGCCGCGAGCTGTCCGTGGCGTCTTATCTTAAAGATCACCTGTGCCCACAGCTGATTGGTCGCGATGCACACCGCATCGAAGACATCTGGCAGTTCTTCTATAAAGGCGCGTACTGGCGTCGTGGCCCGGTCACCATGTCGGCAATTTCTGCCGTCGACATGGCGCTGTGGGACATCAAAGCCAAAGCCGCCAACATGCCGCTGTATCAATTGCTGGGAGGTGCGTCCCGCGAGGGGGTGATGGTTTACTGTCACACCACCGGTCATACCATTGATGATGTGCTCGAAGATTATGCACGTCATAAAGAGATGGGCTTTAAAGCGATTCGTGTGCAGTGCGGCGTGCCGGGCATGAAAACCACGTACGGTATGTCCAAAGGTAAAGGTCTGGCTTACGAGCCTGCCACCAAAGGCAACTGGCCGGAAGAACAGCTGTGGTCCACCGAAAAATACCTCGATTTCACGCCAAGACTGTTCGACGCCGTGCGCAGCAAATTCGGCTTCAATGAACACCTGCTGCATGACATGCACCACCGCCTGACGCCGATTGAAGCGGCGCGCTTTGGTAAGAGCATCGAAGAGTTCCGTATGTTCTGGATGGAAGACCCGACCCCAGCGGAGAACCAGGAGTGTTTCCGTCTGATTCGCCAGCACACCGTCACGCCGATTGCGGTGGGTGAAGTCTTCAACAGCATCTGGGATTGCAAACAGCTGATTGAAGAGCAGCTTATCGACTATATCCGCACCACCATCACCCACGCGGGCGGCATTACCGGTATGCGCCGCATTGCGGACTTTGCCTCGCTGTATCAGGTGCGCACCGGTTCGCATGGTCCATCCGATCTGTCGCCGATTTGCCACGCCGCGGCGCTGCATTTTGACCTGTGGGTGCCAAACTTTGGTGTACAGGAATACATGGGGTACTCCGAGCAGATGCTTGAAGTCTTCCCGAACAGTTGGAGCTTTGATAACGGCTATATGCACCCGGGTGACAAACCGGGCCTCGGCATCGAATTCGACGAAAAACTGGCTGCGAAATACCCCTACGACCCCGCATATCTGCCGGTCGCCCGCCTGGAAGATGGCACGTTGTGGAACTGGTAACAGAGGTGAAGAGAATGAAATGCGTCGTTATACAACAACCGAATCAGTTAGTGATTGAAGAGCGGGCATTGCCGGAACCGGCAACCGGAGAAGTGCGCGTCAAAGTGCAACTCGCGGGGATCTGCGGCTCAGACAGCCACATCTATCGTGGACACAACCCGTTTGCTAAATACCCGCGCGTGATTGGCCATGAATTTTACGGCCTGATTGATGCGCTGGGAGAAGGTGTGTCACCAGAGCGTCTGGGCCAGCGCGTTTCGGTTGACCCGGTAATCAGCTGTGGCCATTGCTATCCGTGCTCGATTGGCAAGCCGAACGTGTGTACATCGCTGGTGGTGCTGGGCGTTCACCGTGACGGCGGTTTTAGTCAGTACGCGGTTGTGCCGGAACGGAATGCGTTCGTTATTCCTGAATCTATCCCGGATGAAAATGCCGTGATGGTGGAACCTTTCACCATCGCCGCTAACGTCACCGGCCAGGTCAGCCCGACTGAGAATGACATTGCGCTGATCTACGGCGCAGGACCGATGGGGCTGGTCACTCTACAGGCGCTGAAAGGTGTTTATAAGGTGAAGCAGGTGATTGTGGCCGACCGCATCGACGAGCGTCTGGCGATGGCCGAACGTAGCGGTGCCGATTGGGTGATCAATAACAGCGAGCAGACTCTGCAATCCGCGCTTGATGAGAAGGGCATCAAGCCGACGATTATTGTCGATGCCGCCTGCCATCCATCGATTTTGCAGGAGGCCATTACCCTGGCTTCTCCGGCGGCGCGTATTGCCATCATGGGCTTCTCCAGCGACCCGTGCCAGATCGTGCAGCAGGGGATCACCGGCAAAGAGCTCTCTATTTTCTCCTCGCGCCTTAACGCGAATAAGTTCCCTGTCGTGATTAACTGGCTGGAGCGTGGCCTTATCGATCCGACGAAGTTAGTGACGCATAAATTTGACTATCAACATGTCGCAGACGCGATTGAACTGTTCGAAAAAGATCAGCGCAAATGCTGCAAGGTCTTACTGACGTTCAATTAATTACAATGAAAAATGCGGTTACGCGGTACGCATCTTACTCTTTTGAGATAGCCATTATGACGCAAGTTAAACCTGAAAGAACGACCTCTGATCTGGTGAAGGCCGCAGTATCCGGCTGGTTAGGTACGGCGCTGGAATTTATGGATTTCCAGCTCTACTCCCTGGGTGCTGCCCTGGTCTTCCATGAGATCTTTTTCCCTGAACAATCTGCCGCGATGGCGTTGATCCTCGCGATGGGTACCTACGGCGCGGGCTATGTCGCCCGTATTATCGGCGCTTTCTTCTTTGGCAAAATGGGCGACAGTATTGGCCGTAAAAAGGTGCTGTTTATTACCATCACCATGATGGGGATCTGCACCACTCTGATTGGCGTGCTGCCTACCTATGCCCAAATCGGCATTTTTGCGCCGGTGCTGCTGGTGACGCTGCGTATTGTGCAGGGGCTGGGTGCCGGTGCGGAAATTTCCGGTGCCGGTACCATGCTGGCTGAGTATGCGCCTAAAGGGAAACGCGGGATCATCTCTTCGCTGGTGGCGATGGGGACCAACTGCGGCACCCTGAGCGCGACGGCAATCTGGGCGGTTATGTTCTTTGCGCTGAGCCGCGAAGAGTTAGTTGCCTGGGGCTGGCGCGTGCCGTTCCTCGCAAGCGTAGTCGTAATGATCTTCGCTATCTGGCTGCGTATGAACCTGAAAGAAAGCCCGGTGTTTGAACAGGTCAACGAGGGGGGCAAAGCGCCGGCAAAAGCACAGCCAGAGAAAATGGGCCTCGGTGCGATGTTCACCAGCAAGTCCTTCTGGCTGGCAACGGGTCTGCGTTTTGGTCAGGCGGGTAACTCCGGTCTGATTCAGACCTTTCTCGCAGGCTACCTGGTGCAGACGCTGCTGTTTGAAAAACGCATCCCGACCGATGCGCTGATGATAAGCTCCATGATCGGCTTCCTGACCATTCCGTTCCTTGGCTGGCTGTCGGACAAGATTGGTCGTCGTATCCCGTACATCATCATGTGTATCTCTGCCATCATTCTGGCGTACCCGATGCTGTCGATTATCGTCGATAAAACCTACAGCCCGGGCGTTATCATGCTGTCCATCATCGTGATTCATAACTGTGCGGTACTGGGGCTGTTTGCGCTGGAAAACATCACCATGGCTGAGATGTTTGGCTCGCGTAACCGCTTTACCCGTATGGCGATTTCTAAAGAAGCGGGCGGTCTGGTGGCGGTTGGTTTTGGTCCTGTCCTCGCCGGTATCTTCTGTAACATGACGGGGTCGTGGTGGCCGATTGTTGTGATGCTGATTAGCTACTCCGTGATTGGCTTACTCTCAGCCCTGCTGATGCCAGAAGTGCGCGATCGTGATTTGAATCTGCTGGAAGATGCGGCTGAACCACAGCTCGCAGTTTCTACCTCCGCGTCACGTAACTTTGTCTGATTTCTGACCCCAAAACTGAGTGGAAAGATAATCCACGTTGAGGGGCGAATTACGCAACATTTAGTTACCATTCTAGTAGGTGTAGTCAGCAAAAACTGTCGCAAATCATAGTCTGGTTTGCGGCAGTCATTAATCTAATGAACCACTGTTTCATTTAATAAGACGAGTCTCTCCATGGAAAACCAACTGTTAACGGCGAAAGCCACGTTACCCTCTTATGATCGTAGCAAACTGGTTCCGCGCATTGTGCATCTCGGCTTTGGCGCGTTCCATCGCGCGCATCAGTCTGTCTATGCTGACATTCTGGCAACCGAGCACGGTAGTGACTGGGGTTATTGCGAGGTCAACCTGATTGGCGGCGAGCAGCAAATTGCCGACCTGAAAGCGCAGGATAATCTCTACACCGTTGCTGAAATGTCTGCCGATGCATGGACCGCACGCGTTGTAGGTGTGGCGAAACGCGCGCTACATGCGCAGGTTGATGGCCTGGAAACGGTACTCGCAGCGATGTGTGAACCGCAGGTGGCGATTGTTTCCCTGACGATCACCGAAAAAGGCTACTGCCACTCTCCGGCGACCGGGCAACTGATGCTCGATCACCCGTTTATCGCTGCCGATGTACAAAACCCACATCAGCCGAAATCTGCCGCCGGAGTGATTGTTGAAGCGCTGGCGCGTCGTAAAGCCGCAGGGCTGGGCGCGTTCACCGTGATGTCCTGCGACAATATGCCGGAAAACGGCCATGTCACCCATAACGTGATTTGCGCCTATGCGCGTGCGGTAAACGCCGAGCTGGCCGACTGGATTGAAGCGAACGTGACGTTCCCTTCGACGATGGTTGACCGTATCGTTCCGGCCGTTACTGCAGATACGCTTGATAAAATTGAGCAACTGACCGGCGTACGTGACCCGGCGGGTGTGGCCTGTGAACCGTTCCGTCAGTGGGTTATCGAAGATAATTTCGTGGCAGGCCGCCCTGAATGGGAAAAAGCCGGGGCCGAACTGGTTGCTGACGTGGTGCCGTTTGAAGAGATGAAACTGCGTATGCTGAACGGCAGCCACTCTTTCCTGGCCTACCTGGGTTATCTGGCCGGTTATCAGCACATTAACGAATGTATGGAAGATGACAACTACCGTCGTGCTGCCCATGCATTGATGTTGCAGGAACAGGCGCCAACCCTGAAAGTGAAGGGCGTGGATCTGGCCCACTATGCCGATCTGTTGATTGCCCGCTACAGCAACCCGGCGCTGCGCCACCGTACCTGGCAGATTGCCATGGACGGCAGCCAGAAACTGCCGCAGCGTATGCTGGATTCCGTGCGCTGGCACCGTGTTCATGTCCATGCGTTTGATCTGCTGGCGCTGGGCGTTGCAGGCTGGATGCGTTATGTGGGCGGCGTGGACGAGCAGGGCAAGGCGATTGAAATGAGCGATCCGCTGCTGGCTGTGATTCAGCAGGCTGTGGCGAGCAGTGTAGAAGGTGAGGCACGCGTTAACGCATTGCTGGGTATTGAGGCGATTTTTGGTACTGAGCTGCCGAAATATGTGACCTTTGTTGAGCAGGTATTGCGCGCGTATCAGTCATTGCTGGCGCACGGAGCGAAAGCGACGGTTGCACAGTACGCGGCGAAATTCTGATCTAAATGCCGCCGTAAGGCGGCATCACACCATTAGTGCAGGCCAAGGCGAATCAGTTCAACAGGTTCAAACTGGCCTTCACAACCTTCCACTTGTACCGTTTTGCTGCGACGCAGTTGCGCTGGCGTCATCCCACTGGCGTTGATAGCGACAATTTTCCCGGTACGACCTGTGCCATTAATCATGACGCGGCTGCCGGTGGTGATTGCATTACGGTTACGATCATAAGTCATCATGGTGGTTTCTCCTTTTATCATCCGCAAAACATGCCGGGGCAGAAGGCGTCCCCGAAACGGACGCCCTATAAATACGCTTTTGCTGGGATGATTTTTTGTTTTTGATCAACGTCACACTTTTTAGTGGATGGCGGATTCAACTCCGAAGTGCAACGCTAAGCCGCCAATCTTAGCTCTGCAAACACCACAGACGGTTGCCTGAA
>NZ_CBFFRL010000192.1:0-8787 GCF_965644215.1 Phytobacter sp. V69 | reverse complement strand
CTTATCGGTAGTTAACCCTTCCTCCTACACTCTCCACAATCATGTCCGAGCGTTGCACTTATTATCTGAATTCGCGACGGAGATTTCTTTTATTTTGTCGAGGATATTCACCGACGGATCGGAGGCCACGACGCGTAAATCTAATTTCACGCCAAGTTTATCCAGTTCGCGAAAGGCAGAAATATCCTCTTCATCCAGCGATACGGCTTTGGTTAATTGCGTTTTACCCGGTCGCCAGGCCATTCCGCCAATATTTAATGTGGCTATTTTGACCCCTTGTTTCACCATCGCTAATGCATCCTGCGGTCGGGTAAACAGGTAAAAAACGGTTTCATCCTGATATTGTGGGTTATGAAATACCGCGATGGCCTTTTCAATATTCACCACATTCACTTTCATCCCCGGCGGTGCTGCCTGGCGTAATAGCGTGCGGCGGACTTCGTCGTTATATACCTCGTCATTGCAGATAATAATGCGTTGCGCATTCGCGACTTTTGACCAGACGGTGGTCACCTGACCGTGGATAAGGCGGTCATCAATACGAGCCAGCGTAATATTCATCAGAAATCCTCTTCGGCGGTTTCCCGTTGTTGCCAGACCACGCATGTCTGACGGGCGATTGTCGTCAGGTGCGCACAGAGTTCATCGACGTTCATGCTTGCCTGGTTGTCGACCAGTTCAAGCGCCAGGGGCAGAGAGAGGCCGCTTATCACGCGCAGCTTCGGATTGCGCATCGCCAGCGTGGCGGCGGCATTCCACGGGCTGCCGCACTGTAGATCGACGGCAATCAACCATTCATTCTGTATGTGTGCGCTCACTAACTTTTGCAATTTATCGGCGATGTCACCGGCGTTCTCTCCGGGGACAAATTCCACGGCGGCCACGTTCACATCGCCATAGACCATCTGTACCGATTCCAGCATCGCGCAGGCCAGTCTGCCGTGGGCGCAAAAGATTGTATTGACCATTTCGCCTCCTTAACCGCGCGTTTTACCGCCCGCAATGTTAGTGGTTACTCCGGTAATGTAGCTGGCACGCTCAGACAGGAGATAACAAACAAAATCAGCGACTTCGGATAAGCGACCCGAGCGCCCAATCGGAATTGCGTTCTTGGTATAGCCGTCACGCAGCTGTTCCACGGTGATATTGCGCGTCCAGGCCAGCGCTTCTTCGTACTCCGGTGTGCGCAGCCCGGTTTTTTCCAGAATGCCCGGTGCGATACCCACCACGCGGATGCCATGTTTGCCCAGCTCTTTCGACCAGGAACGGGTAAAACTGTTGAGTGCTGCCTTGGTGGCAGCGTAGCAGCTTTGGCCTTCTGAACCTTCCAGCCCGCTTTCCGATGAGACATTCACAATGACGCCGTCATGTTGTTTAACCATCTGGCGTGCCACCGCCTGGGACATTAAGAACACCCCTTTCTGGTTGATATTGACCATTTTTTCAAAGGCGGCTTCGTTTAATTCATATTTCCCGGCCGGGGCTTTTTCGTCCACAAGCAGACGCGGGAAATTCACGCCAGCGTTATTGACCAGACCGTCAATACGGCCGAAGCGCTGAATAATTTCCTCCACGGTATGGGTGACATCTCCGGTGCTGGAAATATCCGTTGGCCAGAAATGATAATGATTATTTCCTTCGTGCTTACCTTCGCCGCCATGAATATCAGCCATCTGGACATTGGCGCCCTGGGCTAATAATTCCTCGACAATCGCCAGGCCAATACCTGATGCGCCGCCGGTGACGATAATAATTTTATCCTGCAGATTTAACCACGTTTGCATACCAGACTCCTGATTTTGGACAAGGGGATCCCCGCGCAAAATAATACGCTGTCTCCCGGCTAGAAACTTACTTCAACAATAATTCAGCGGTTTCGCGATTGGTCACCAGACAATTAATATATTTACCGTGCAATGCGCCGAGGATACCGCTGTATTTCGCCTCGCCCATCGCCACGCCGATGGAATAACGTGCCTGTTTTAAACGTTGCATCTCAATAGAGAGCGTTTTCGGGCTCATATTGGTTTCAACGGACGCGCCGTTAATATCGTAAAAGCGTGAACAGATATCCCCGGCAACATGGCGGGCGTTCAGATCATCGCTCTCTTCGCTGCCATAAAACGCATGCCAGTTCGCGCCGTCACGGATGGCCGGAGAACCGATACCGACCAGAGCGACATCCAGATTATCCCAGTACGCCGAAATGGCTTTATAGTGCTGCGATTGCATAATGCCATTGCGGATCAACTCGTTATCCAGCAGCGCCGGGAAATCAGCCAGATGGGACTCCCCTTTCAGCCGGGCCGCTGCGCTGTAGGTCAGCGTGTTCACGTGATAGCGGCTTTCGAGCTTGCCGGAAGGCCCACCGATAATCGGCACGCAAATCAGCTGTCGGGACTGGCTGGCGGGTGACAACCCTTCAATCAACGCCCGTACCGCGCGTCCCCAGGAAAAGCCGATGATATCGCCCGGCTCCAGCAGGCGTTCCAGCAGTTGCGCACCGTGCTGGCCTATCACGCTGAGCTGCTCCTCTTCTTGTTCGGCATCACTCGAGGCGACAACCACCTCTTTAAGGTCAAATTTCTGTTTTAACTGCTGCTCCAGCCACAAATTCTCGTTGTAGTCGTAATTGATGGCGATGGTGACGATCCCTTGTTCACGTCCGCGTTTGAGTAACCGACTGATGGTGGTGCGATAAATCCCCAGTTCGCGGGCGATTTGCACCTGTGTCATATCCTGCTCATAGTAAAGCTGGGCAATTTTTACGATCAGGCGGATATCGTCACTGTTTTCCATCGCTCTCCTCGAACCTTTGCACATTTGTGCAAACCACGATTTATGTTCCTTGATTTGATATAACCGCATGCAGGGGCATATTCAAAGGAATTTTGTTCTATTTCACAGCAAAGGGGTGAGGGAATATCTTGCACAAATGATTATGTGCGTGGCTGACGTCAGCACATTTGTGCGGTGGTATCTAAGTGGT
Organism: Phytobacter sp. V69; assembly: GCF_965644215.1. Lineage (NCBI taxonomy): Bacteria > Pseudomonadati > Pseudomonadota > Gammaproteobacteria > Enterobacterales > Enterobacteriaceae > Phytobacter > Phytobacter sp. V69. The sequence goes on along the minus strand of NZ_CBFFRL010000192.1, from coordinate 5,798 downwards.
TGATTCTGCTTTTGTTCGCCACACAAATTTGCATGCGCGATAAGTCGTCACTTTTGTGTAGAAAGACGCTTTGGATCACATTTAGCGCCGGGATGCGAGAAAGCGCAGATTTTCTTAGCCTTCTGATAAGATATATTTCGCTTTTACAGGAGAATTTATGCTGCCAGACTCATCAACCCGATTAAACAAATACATCAGCGAAAGCGGAATTTGCTCGCGCCGCGAAGCCGATCGCTTCATCGAACAGGGCAATGTCTTCCTTAATGGAAAACGCGCCACCATTGGCGACCAGGTGAAACCTGGCGATGTCGTGAAGGTAAACGGTCAGTTGATTGAGCCGCGCGAAGCAGAAGACCTGGTCTTTATCGCGCTGAATAAGCCCGTCGGCATTGTCAGTACCACGGAAGACGGCGAAAGAGACAACATTGTCGATTTTGTTAACCACAGTAAACGCGTCTTCCCGATTGGTCGTCTTGATAAAGACTCCCAGGGGCTGATTTTCCTTACCAACCATGGCGATCTGGTCAATAAAATCCTGCGTGCCGGTAACGATCACGAAAAAGAGTATCTGGTCACGGTGGATAAACCCGTCACGGACGAGTTTGTGCGTGGTATGGGCGCAGGCGTGCCGATTCTGGGGACGGTCACTAAGAAGTGCAAAGTCAAAAAAGAGGCGCCGTTTGTCTTCCGTATCACCTTGATTCAGGGGCTGAACCGACAGATTCGCCGTATGTGCGAGCACTTCGGCTATGAAGTGACTAGGCTTGAGCGTACGCGCATTATGAACGTGGGCCTGTCAGGTTTGCCACTGGGTGAATGGCGCGATCTGACCGATGACGAACTGATTGATCTGTTCAAGCTGATTGAGAATTCCAGCTCCGAAGCGAAACCGGCGAAGAAGGCGAAGCCTAAAACAGCAACGGCGGCCGTTGCGAAGAAACCGGCTGCCGGTGGGGCGAAAAACATGGCGAAAACGCCAGCAGAGATGGCGTCGCGTAAACGCTTTACCCAGCCGGGACGTAAGAAGAAGGGACGTTAACGCCTGCCGCGCGTCGAAGTATTGGCCGACCACGAGAAGGTGGTCGCTTCATCCGGTTTATAAGCCTGCTTTTTCTTCGTCTGGCGGGCTTTTTTGGCCTCTGCTTCACGCTCAACCATCAGATTATCGATGTACTCTTTTTTCACGCTGTTGGTTTCGGCGTTGGTCAGAACCCGTCCGTGCGCGATACGCGCGCGGTCAAGCAACGTTTTCAGTTCGCGCTGCTCGCGCTCGGTCATCTCTTTTTGGGTAATGCGGGGGAGTGCCATGTGGGTGCCCTCGGTCAGGAAGTGGATCCAGTGTAACGGTATTCTGCCGTGCGGATCCTTGTATTTTGCCTTATTTCACTTCGCGACAATCAATTTGCCGAAAAACTCTTCGGCGCGAAAGCCCGTTGCATTCACGCCTTTGTCGGTAATGATATGGTCGATCTCTTTGATGGAAGCGACGCGCATCACCCCTTCCTGACCAAATTTAGAGTGATCGGCGAGGATCACCGATTTCTTGCTCATCGCGATCATTGCTCTGGTGACATGGGCTTCATCAAAGCTTTTCACCACGATGCCGTGCTGAGGTGACACACCGCCTGCGCCAACGAAACAGAGGTCAGCATGAATGGTGTTGATTTGCTGGCAGACGGATACGCCGAGGTTGGCGCGGAAATGGTAGTCATATTCTCCGCCTAACACGTAAACCCTGGCCTGAGGATTGTGTTCCTTTATTTTTTCAGCAATCAACGCCGAGTTGGTAATAACGGTCAGGGCAAAAGGAGGCAGGTGTTCTGCAAGAATAAGATTGGTTGTGCAGGAGTCGATAAATACGGTGTCGTGTTCGGTAACCAGACTGGCTGCTATTTTCCCGATGGCGTTTTTTTCTTCCCGATGGGTATCCATTCGGGCAGCAAAAGCATCTTCCTGAACGACCTGTTTTTTTACCGCACCGCCGTGAATTTTAGTAATTTCACCGCTGGACTCCAGTAATGATAAATCCCGACGAATGGTTTCCGAGGTAACATTTAATTCTTCGGATAATTTAATAACCGTGACTTCACCGAATTTATTTAATTCGTCAAGAATATGCTTTCTTCGTTTTATCGGGTTCATGATGATCCACCGCCAGCCTCATGCTTTGGCGCATGGTAACTGGATGCGCAGATCAACGCAACCATTGCAGCGCTTGTGCGATCCCATCGTCTTCATGGCTTGCGACCACGCGTTGTGCCTGAAGCTTTACCGTCTGTGGCGCATTTCCCATTGCAAAGCTTGAACCTGCCACACAGAACATGGAAACGTCATTTTGTTGATCGCCAATCGCGGCCACCTGGTCGAGCGGAATGGCTAAATGGTGAATGAGATGTTGTATCGCACTGCCTTTATTCACATCCCGAGGTTGAATATCAATGTAATTACTGCCGGTAATGGTGGGGAGATATTCGGTAGGTAATAATTCGCACGCCGTTTTATGTAGCGTATAAATATCAGCGCTGTCGGCGACCAGCGTAATTTTATAAATATCGCTGCGGCTAACGATATTACCCGGTGCCATCTGCTTTAAGGGTAAGGCAAAAAGCTCAGTTTCATATTTCGTCCATGGAGATACAGCCTGATCGTAGCGATGGTATATGGCCTGCGAACTGAAATAGTGGTGCGCATAACGTGAAAGAGAAAGATGCTTGTCGATATCGTGCAGTGCATACTGCGACAGACAGGCGCTGTGGATAATTTGCTGCTGTGCCACATCGTAAATCTGCCCGCCGTTAAATCCTGCGCACCAGCCAAAGAACGCCAGTATTTCTTGCTGTTGCAGGAGTTGAATGATGGACGAGACCGGACGCGCAGAACACGCGGCGAGCAGGCCGCCGCGCTGGTGAAAATCGACCAGCGCCTGGCGCGTTTTCGCTGTGACATCATGCTGGCTGTTCAGTAGCGTGCCGTCGAGATCGGTAACAAAAAGCATCTTCCCTTCCCTGAAAAGGGGGCGAACCCCCTCTTAACTTAGTGTGCCATGAACGGTGCAACGGCTTCTTTGGCCGCGTTGCAGACCACGTTGTCGATGGCGGTGCCGACAACCAGAATATTCACGCCGGTATCCTTGAAGGCTTTTGCATTGGCGACGTTGATGCCACCTTCCGCAAGCGTTGGGACATCTACCGCATTGACCAGAGCACGTAAGCGGTCTTTGATGATTTGCGGAATATCACCGGCGGTGACGCCTTCATAGCTCATGCCGGTCATCAGGCCAATCATGTCCACGCCGATCTCTTGCATACGTTTAGCGACGCTGGCGACCTCTTCTGGCGTGCGCGCCGGAAGGCCAAAGGTGTGCAGGTCGTCCGGGTGACCAATATAGGCATCGACGGTCAGGCCATACTTGTGCGCCAGAGTCACAATATCCTGCAGGTCGTCCCAGTCGGATTTATGCGTATGCAGACCGTCAGCGCCCGCCTGGGCAATGGCCAGAATATCGTCTTCACCCAGCGGCACAGGCAGGATTTCGGTGAAACCGCCCGGAATGCCGACCGTAATGAAGATGTCGTCAGCGACAACGTTACGGACACCCTGCACGGCTTCGGCCATTTGGCCGTTAGAGATTTCGTGGCGAATTTGTTCCGCCGCATGCATGTTGCTTACGCCTTTGTGGCCACGGGCCAGTGCCAGTGCTGGGTGGTTCGGTTCGAGCAGCTTAACGCCTGCTTCGCACACCGCTTTGGCTAAACGCGCATCGTCACCCGTAATCCCGGTACTCAGGATGGTTTGCCCACCGTGTAACGCGATGGCATCGCGGACTTTTTGCAGCGCTTTGGCGCGTTTTTTATTCATATCGCCTTTAAACATGTTCTACCTCTGAGATGGATGATTATTGCGATGCCGCGACAGACTCTTTCTGTGCGACAGCTTTGAAACGGTTGGCAATGATGGTGCTGATACAGGTCAGGCCCATCACGGTAAGCATCACAATGGCCATTTCTAATGCGTTACTGGAGAGGAACGGGGAGGCGAAGGCCGGAACGTATGCCACGCCTTTCACATCGAAGAAGCCCAGCATCATGCCGCCCAGACCGGCCCAGATAATGGCGGAGGCGAACACCACTTTATTGGCGAACATAAAGGGGTAGGCGGATTCGACGAAGGTGCCAAAACCCAGATTAATGAGCAGACCCGGCGTGGCAACGGCGGCCTCGCTTTTTTCTCGCGGTGCGATGACGTTCGCGAGGTTGATGCCTGCGGCAACCATCACCAGACCGACCATATCGACTGCGCCGAGGAAGCTGACGCCGGATTTCTCCATTTCCAGCAGCACCAGCGGCAGGATCACGGCGTGATAAACCCCGCCCAGAATCGCAGGCCAGATAACCAACCCGGCCAGCAGCCCAGCCAGAATAGGGCTGAACGCGAGGGTACTTTCGATAGCCAGCTTGATGTAGTTACCTGCGGACAAAGCCAGTGGGCTCAACAGATAGTGCATTAGCAGCCCGGCAGCCAGACCCGAAATGCCGCCCGCCACGATGTTGACGGTGGTCATCGGGAAGCGCCAGTTGAGGCACAGTTCAAACAGCCAGCGGACGAAAATCCCGGCCATCACCCCGCCAAGGATACCGCCAATCAGGCCACCTTCCACTGAGAGCACACCAGCCACTACGCCCGCGACGATGGAGACTTCATCGAGCTCGGAAATTTGTTTGGCGGCCAGCACGGCGACCAGCACCGGGAGGCCTTTCAGCAGGATCTCAAAAATGTCATTGAGCTTTTCAAGGCCCGGAATATGGCTCAATGCCAGCACGATAGCCATAGCGATAAAGCCGGGTAAGGCCGGGATCATGATGCTGCGAATGTTGAAGCGCTTGAGCAGGCTTTTCCCGGAACCGGTTTGTGACGCCGAAGCACTGCCTAACTGCGGTTTGTATTTGATTCCCCAGTGTTTGCACAGTGAGGCCACAAAGGAGACCGCACGCGTCCGGCTGGTGGTTCCCGTTGTGCCCGATGTGGCCACCACGTTCGCCCCTTTTGCCGCAACCAGCGCCATCGAGGTTCCACCGGTGCCGACAATCGGGGTTTTCATCTCGACTGCCGCCTGAAAGACCGCTTTGTTGGCATTACCCGGATCGGCGCTCATCACCACGACCCCATCGATTTCGCCGTTGCGGATCATTTCCGCAATGTGGTTATCGCTTTCCACAACCGAGGCGTTCACTTCGGACAATTTGCCCTGGAAGATTTTTTGTGGTTTTTGTCGGTTTTCTATTGTTAATGCATAAACCGCAGCGGGCGTATCCGGCTTTGCCACATCCATGGAGGCGTCTGCGGCAATAAACTGCACCGCAGCGACCGTAACGCTGGCTGCCTCGCATTGCAGGTAAATTTCGTGGAGCAATTTTTCCGGGTCAGCTCCGCCGAGGTTGTAGAGGTTGCCCCCACTGCTTCCAATAATCGCAATATTCTTCATAGCGGCCTCAAGGTATGGTAATTATCTGTGTTGTAGTGGGACTATAATTCCAATCAAAACAAAACAAAGAAAAATAGAAGATCGCGTTGACTTGACATTAATTTCCTTTTTTTAAAATAATTAGATAATAAACAAGGTATTAAGTGATTGTTTGTTTTGTGTTGTATTTTGTGGTTTTGTGATGGGCGTCAAAAATAGACTGACAGGAAATGGATGGCGTGATGCCATCCATCCAGATGATTAGGCTGTGTCCCTTAATTGCATAACCTCTTGTAAAACAATCGGATGCAACCCAGCTTGACCATTGAAAGATAAT
>NZ_CBFFRL010000191.1:0-8899 GCF_965644215.1 Phytobacter sp. V69 | reverse complement strand
TACAGCTCAGCTAAGGTAAGGCTAATACAGCTAAGGACTCCACTGAACCCCACCGATTAAATCGCACCTTCCCTAAGTGTAGTGCCTGGCCTGGTGAATGTAAAAAGCCGTGGCCTGGATGAAATAATCTGCAGCGATGCCCACCACCGTGCTGACCCGTCCGTAATCCTTGCTGGCAACTAAATTCCTTCTTGCGTCAAACCCTTCGCAAAAACCGCGCGCGGGCGGCTTGATCGATGCCCATTTTTAGCGATACTGTATATAAACACAGTACTTCATGCGGATGTAGACCATGCATGTCTCCAGGGTGAAAATCCCACGTTGCTTAAACCGTTCATTTCCTCAGCCGATAGCGGGCTACCAGGCATTTTGCGGGAGCATAACACCATGACCACCAGCGCATTTCCCAGTCCGGCGGCCGATTACATCGAAGGCGCAATCGACCTGGTAAAACATCTGATCAGCCACCAGTCTGCCACCTACGTGCTGCGCAATACCGGCGACGCAATGTGCGGGGCGGCGATCCTGCCCGGCTCGTTATTGCTGGTCGACAGCAGCCTGCAACCGGTGGATGGCGATATCGTCGTGGCCCGCCTGCTGAGCGGTTTTACCGTCCGGCGTTTGCGCCTCTCGCCAGCGCGCCTGGTGGCGGAGAACGAAAACTATCGCACCGTATACATTGACGAAGAAGAAGGCGCGCATATCGTGGGCGTCGTCACCACCATCATTACGACGCCCCGGCGCACCCTGAACGTGCGGGCGGCAAAAGTGTAGCCGTGAAGAATCAAACCAGGCGGATACCGGCATCGATAAAAAAGAGCGCGCCCGAACAGCCACGGGCGTCATCGGAGGCGACAAACAGCGCCATCGCGGCAACGTCCCGGCCTTCCAGGGTGATATCCAGCGACTGCATCGCCTGGATCTCTTTTTCCGACTCCGGCGTGCGCCACAGCGCCTGCTGGCGTGGGGTGGAGATCGCCCCCGGCACGATGCAGTTAACGCGAATCCCCGACGGCCCCAGTTCACGCGCCAGCGTCTGGCTGAGTCCGACAATCGCCGCCTTGGACGTGGTGTAACCGGACATCCCCGGTCGACCCTTCATAAAGCTGGTCGAGCTGGTCAAAATGATGTTGCCGCCCTCGCCTTTTTGCATCAGCACGGCCACCGCCTGGCTGGCGAAAAACTGGTGATCGAGGTTCACCGCCAGGCTCTCTCGCCAGCCCTCCGGCTCCACCGTCAGGGTATCGGTTCGGTCGTCGCGGGCGGCGTTGTTAATCAGCACATCAATGCGCCCTTCCTGGGCGGCAATCGTGTCGATGGCCTCGCGCAGCGCGGCAATATTACACACATCGACCGGGTGAAACTGCGCGCCACGCTCGTCTGCCAGCGCCGCGCCTGCGGTCATATCGCTATCCAGAAAATGCACCCGACTCTCCTGCTGGCGAAACGCCGCCACCAGATCCGCGCCAATCCCGCTGGCCCCACCGGTGATCACCACCACTTTGTTGTGCAAACTCCCGTAACGGGTATAACGATGCTCGCTCATCTCTCGGCCCCATCTGGCGCAAGTAACGCCTGCATTATAGAGCCGTCGAGGGTATCGCGTTTGACGCCAAGCAAGTAAGCAATGGTTGCGCCGGGGTCCGCCATCCGGTACGGACCGTGCTGGTGGCGGTCGTGATAATAGCCACGGCGAATTCCTGCGCCGAAGGCCAGCAACACGCCGTAATTCGAGGTGTGCGCGGTTTCAGCCGTCGGTTTTTGCGGGCCGTGATTGGCACCGGGAACGGCCACCAGGCAGATATCCTCGCCGCCCGCGCTCCTTCCCCAGACAAAGCCGCTGTCGTAGGTGAAGAGCACATCGCCTGCAAACTCGCCCCAGTACCCGGCGCTGGCGGCGTCCTCTTTTCGCAACGCCCAGGCGACGGCGTGGTGAATTTGCCCATTGTGTTCGATATGCCAGTTACGCAGCAGGTGCAGCACCCGCGCCTGCACGCGGGCATACTCCGCCTGAGGCACAAGGCCGTCTGCCTCGCGCCCCTGCAAATTGATATAAATCTCCAGCCCGCCGCGCTCGTCTTTCAGATACACCTGGCTATGACGGCGGATCGTCTGCCCCCGCTCATCCAGCGCCACCAGCCCGTGTTTTGCCAGATAACGCTGGATATCGCACATAAAGTGGTTGGGCACCGCACCGTGATCGGAGGCCAGAATCAGCGTCGTCTCCTCGTCCATGCCGTTGATGATGCGCCCCAACGAGCGGTCGAGAATTTTATAGCATTCGCGGATCACCGCCTCGTAACGCGCGGCCTGCTGCGGCTGGTAAAACGGCGAACTCGGGTCGTACTGCCCCAGACACAGATGGTGCGATTCATCAATAAGGTGATGTACCGCCGCCCACAGGGAGTAGCCGTGCTGATGAGTTAAGCGCAGCGCGCTGTCCGCCAGCCACAGCGACTGGTGTTCTGCATCCTGGAAGGTTGACGCCAGCAGCGTTTCGTCCGGCGAGGCCTTCACCGCCCACTGGCTGTAAAACGGCCCCAGTTCGTCAATCAGGGTTTGCGCGAGTGCGCTGTCCGAGGCAATGCGCTGCGGGAAGGTCACTTCGCTTTGGATAAGCTCAATATGCGGCTCCAGCCGTGCCAGCCAGAAACGGGCTTTGCCCCCTTGCGCCGCCTCGCCCAATGCCAGCCAGTCACTCCACGCCCCTTGGGTTAACGCGACATGTCCGCCCGCTGAGTGGAGCGTCCGGGTTTCAACATCAAGTGACAATGTCACGTCCTGACCATGCGGCGAACGTATCGTCAGACGCCAGTCGTCGCTATTCGCCTTCTCCAGCGGCTGCCATAGTCCTTTGTCGTGATAGGCCAACGGGGAAGATGGCGGCCAGCCGAGCGTTTGCTGGCGCGGTTTCGGTGGCGTATCCAGGCGCTGGCGGTCAGTGGTGTAGATCGCCGGGCTGGCAAAGGTGTACGGGCTGGGCGCGGCGGCAGACCAGTACGGCGACAGGGTAAAATGCGGCGCGGGTGACGCCACACTTTCCGGGAAATGGACCAGCGCGGCGCGTAACCCGTTATCTGCAAGCTGCTTCAACAGCGGCTGCGTCTTCGCGTAATCCGCCGGTAACGCCTGACCGTGCCACGAGGTGCCCGGTGCCTGGCCGGAGAGAAACGCCGCCCAGTTGACATCGCCCCAGGCAGAAATATAGGGCAACAGCTCGCTGGCCGCCCCGTCGCTCAGTATGCGGCTGATATGGGGCAATTCCCCTTCGGCGGCAAATTTTTTAAGCAGCGGCATCATTAATCCATCGACGCCAAACACAATCACTTTCTGACTCATGACTTTCCCTTCGCGTTAATTCAGGCGCAGTCCACTGGCGGCATCGAACAGGTGAGCGTGACGGGCATCCGGCAGGATTTTCAGCGTTTCCCCCGGCTGCGTTGCCACGCGCTGATGGAACAGCGTGGTCACTTTTTGCTGGCCGATATTGAGCAGGATCTGCGTTTCCGAGCCGGTCGGCTCCACCACGTTGACGTGAGCGTTGATCGACGCCCCCGGTGTCAGCACAAAGTGCTGGGGACGCACACCGTAGAGCACCCGTTGCCCCACATCCAGTCCCGGCGTCTGGGCCACCGGCAGCGCAATGCCGTCATCGGTCATCACGATGCCAGGCCGCTCCACGTGCCCGGTGAACAGGTTCATCGACGGCGAACCGATAAAACTCGCCACAAAAGCGTTGGCCGGGCGATCGTACAGCTCCAGCGGGGTACCGACCTGCTCAATATGGCCGTCGCGCAGCACCACAATGCGGTCGGCCATGGTCATGGCTTCAATCTGATCGTGGGTAACGTAAATCATGGTGGTGTTGAGCCGCTGGTGCAGCGCTTTGATTTCGGTGCGCAGCTCCACGCGCAGTTTGGCGTCGAGGTTCGAGAGCGGCTCATCGAACAGGAACAGACGCGGGTGGCGCAAAATAGCGCGACCCATCGCCACGCGCTGGCGCTGCCCGCCGGACAGCTGTGACGGCTTGCGCGCCAGCAGCGGCGTCAGCCCCAACGTTTCTGCCGCCTGCTGCACCTGTTTGTCGATTTTTTCCTTCGTTACCCGCTGCATTTTGAGCGAGAAACCGAGGTTATCCGCCACCGTCATGTGCGGATAGAGCGCGTAGTTCTGAAAGACCATCGCCATGTTGCGATCCTGCGGCGAGAGGTCGTTAATCACCTCACCGTCCAGAATCAGCTCGCCGCCGTCGATACCTTCCAGCCCGGCAATCATGCGCAGCAGCGTGGATTTTCCGCAGCCGGACGGCCCCACCAGCGCAATAAATTCGCCGTGGTGAATGGTCAAATCCAGACCGGGAATAATGGTCTGCCCGTTAAAATGTTTTGCGATGTTGTTGAGTGTCAGGGTTGCCATCATTAATCCTTAAGTCCACCAGCGGTTAAACCATGTACCAGATAGCGCCGCACCAGCAGGGTAAAGGCGACCACGGGCAGCATCACCAGAGTGCCGCTAGCGGCGATTTTGCTCCACTCCCACCCTTCGTATTGCAGGAAGTTCACAATGGCGACCGGGGCGGTAACGGCGTTAGTACGGGTTAAAATCAAGGCGTAGAAAAAGTCGTTCCACGAGAAGATGAAGCAGAGAATGGCGGTCGCCGCGAGGCCCGGTTTCACCAGCGGCAGCGACACCCGCCAGAAGCTGCCCCACAGGGAGCAACCATCCATCCACGCCGCCTCTTCCAGCGTGACCGGAATGGCCGAAAAGAAGGTCTGCATCAGCCAGATAACGATCGCCAGGTTAAAGGTGAGATAGACAATTGCCAGCCCGATAATCGTGTCCTGCAGGCCGAGCCAGCGGAAGGCGAGAAAGAACGGAATGGTAAAGGCGATGGGTGGCGCCATGCGCGTAACCAGGATCCACAGCGCCACATAGCGACGGGCGCGAAAACGCCAGCGCGTCAGTACCCAGGCGGCGGGCACCCCCAGCAGCGAGAACACCGTGGAGAGCACGCTGACCATCAGGCTATTGCCAAACGGCTGCAGGAAGTTCCCGGCGATCAACTGGCGATAGGCTTCCAGCGTTGGCGTGAAGAACAGCGTCAGTTCGAAGGCGTCCATCGACGGGCGCAGCGACATGATGACCATCCACAGGAACGGCGCGAGGAACAGCACCAGCAGCAGTAATGCCGCCAGCGTGCGCTTGCCTTTGAAACGCCACTTCTTGCGCCGCGTGACGGTGAACGCCAGCGGACGGCGTTCGTCAGTTTGTTGTACTGTCATCGTTCCACCCCGCGCGGCCAATCAGCCAGCTTAAAATAAACACCCCGACCAGGATCACCACCGCGATGGCGCTGCCGTATCCCCACCAGGAAAAGTTAAAGGCCTGAATAAAGCCGTAGTAGTTGGTGACTTCCGTCACCGAGCCCGGCCCGCCGTCCGTGAGGATGTAAATCAGCGGGAAGGCTTTGAAGCTGTCGATCAGGCGAAACAGGATGCACACCGCCAGCACCGGTTTGAGGTGCGGCAACACGACGTAGCGGAAGATGTTGAACGACGAGGCCCCGTCCAGGCTTGCCGCCTCACGCGGTTCGTTGGGCACCATTTGCAGCGCCGCCAGCACCATCAGCATGGTGAAGGGAAACCACTGCCAGACATCCGCCACCACAATCGCCCACAGCGCGGTGTCCGGGTTGGCGATCAGCGAGTTCAGCGGCAGGTTCAGTTGGTCCAGGATCTGGTGCAGCGGGCTGATGTCCGGGGTGTAGATAATTTTCCAGATCAGCGCCACGATAATCGGCGGCAGCACCATGGGAATGAGCAACAAGGTGCGCACTCCGTTAAGCAGCCGCGACGGGCCATTGAGCAGTAACGCCAGCAGCAGCCCGATCAGCACCTGGAAAAAGACGCTCACCACCGACAGCTTAAGCTGCGTGACCAGCGAGTTGAGAAAGCGGTCGTCATGTAGCAACTGCTGGTAGTTCACCAGCGGGTTGCTAAAGGTGAATGTCGCTTCCGGGTTGGTGAGGCTGAACGGCGTGAGGCTGGTGACCAGCAGCGCCGCCGCCGGAACCAGGGTCAGTAACGTCAGCACCACCAGCGACGGCGATAACCCCAGCAGCCAGGCAGTACGCTGGCGGTGTCGCCAGCTTGTTGGTTGTGCCATTGGTTGATACCTCAAAGAGCCTCAATACAGGCTATTTTATTTGCCATTTTGGCCCTGGGCAGTGCTCACAATCCTCACGTACTACGTGTACACTCCGGTTGTTCCGCGCTGTCCGAGTCCAAACTGCCTGCAACAATTACGCCTGGATCTCAGGCTCTAAATCTTCGCCCCGGCGCGTTTCAGATCGGCAATGGTGCCAGCCTGCGCCTGGGCCATCGCCTCTTTCGCCGAAAGCTGACCGGAGGCAATCAGCGCAATGGCTTTGTTGAGCTGCTGGTCAACCTGCGGATAGAACTCCACGGTGCGGTATTTCATGTAACCGCCCTTGCCCGCCTGGTCGATGGCATTGATGGAGAGCTGCGCCAGATCCACGCCATTGATCACCTGCTTAGAACGGAACACCTGCGAGTCGATATCGCTGCGACGGGTTGGTGAACCGTACCCGGCGGCCAGCGCACGAGCAGTGTTCTGTTTCGAAAGCGCCCACTGAATAAACGCCCACGCCGCCTCTTTGTTTTTCGATCCCGCCGGAATACCCAGCGCGTGGGTCGCCATGCCGGGGAACCAGCCTTTCGGCCCGCTGACCATCGGGCCAAAGTGGGCCGTGTTCAGGGTGCGCGAGGTTTCCGCATTGCCCAGCTGCGCCAGGTAGGTCTGGCTGGCGTCGGAGAAGTTCACCCTTCCCTGTTTCAGCGCCTGCAACGACTGGTCTGCGGTATAGGTAATGCCGCCGTTCGGGCCAAACTCGCGGATCAGGCGGGCAAAATAATCGGCCGCCTGCACCGCTTCCGGGGTATCCAGCGTCGGGAAGAGATCGTCCGGCGGCGCGCGGAACACGTTGCCACCAAAGGCCTGCAGGTACGGGATAAAGGTCCAGCCGTAGTGGTTATCGGTGACGTACCCGGCAACACGCTCTTTATTGTTCACCGCCTGCAACACCTTCACCAGGTCATCGGTGGATTTCGGGAATTCCAGCCCGGCCTGCTGAATCAGGTCATACCGTGAGGCTCCCGCCAGCATGGCTTCCACCACATAGGGGATGCCGTAGAGCTTGCCGTCACGCCCGGTTTCCGCCGCCAGGGTAGCAGGCAGAAAATCCTGCAAACTCCAGTCCGTCGGGGTGAGGTTCGGGTTGGCGATAAACTCATCGAGCGGTGTCAGCCAGCCCGCGTTGATCCAACGGCTGGTGTAAATAAAGGTGACGTTGACCACGTCATAAGCCGACCCGCGCGTCGAGAGTTCGAGATCGGCGCGCTGGTTGTAGACCGGGAAGGCAGGCGTATCGAGCTGCACTTTTGCCCCGGTCAGGGCTTCAAATTCCGGCAGCCACTGGCGGATCAGCTGCGGCCAGGCGGTGCTGAACGTGGAGACATTCAGCGTGACACCATCGTATTTTCGGGCAGCATTCGCCCCCCGCGCGATGGCCGGGATCATGCTGTAGACCCCGAACGCCGCCATGGCTTTGAGTAAATCACGACGCTGCATAGTTCACTTCCCTGTCTGGGGTATCCGATGAAGATTCGTTAACGGCATCCTGCGGGCGGGCCACGGTGCGGCTGCGGCTGCCGTCAATGCCGACAGCGGGTTCGCCTTCGATAGTGACGCGGCGCACCAGGCGTGGCTGATTGCCGTAGTCATTAACGGCGTAATGCTGGGTGCTGCGGTTATCCCAGATAACCACATCGTCCTGCTGCCACTGCCAGCGCACGGTATTTTCCAGGCGGGTAATGCGGTTTTGCAGTAATTCAAAAAGCTGCGCCGATTCGCGGCTATTAAATCCAACCAGTTTTTTCACAAAGTGGCCGAGTAATAAGGCGCGTTCACCGGTTACCGGGTGAACATGTACCACCGGATGTTCCGCTTCCCACACAGAGGAGACAAAGACATTTTTATGGTGATTAAGGCGATGTTCTTCGGTGACAATACGCTCTGCGCCGTAGTCATAATTATTACTGTGAATAGCGCGCAGCGTGCCGACAAATTGTTTTAACGATTCCGGCAATAATTCATAGGCTGATGCGGTATTGGCCCAGACGGTGTCACCGCCATATTCCGGGATGGTGACGCCGCGCAGAATAGATATTTTCGGGAAGGCATCCACGAAGGTGACATCGGTGTGCCAGGAGTCTGCCCGACCACCGCCTTTTGAGGCATCCAGCTCGAACAACTTAGTGCCCGCAGGTGCCGGAACCGTAGGATGTGCCACGATCTTACCCAGACGCGCACCGAAGGCCTGATGGGCTTCGTCGGTCAGATGACGCTGTTTACGGAAGAATAAAACCTTATATTTTACGAGTGCATTTTCAATCTGCTGAATATGGTTATCATCAAGGTCAGCCGAGAGCGAAATATTGCGCACCTCTGCGCCGATATTTCCGGCGACGGGGTGAATCTCTAATAAGTCAGTGTCGTGACGGGCAATGCGATTGGCTAAGGTCATGGTTGTTTTCCTTCAAGATTGTCCGGAAAACCACTCTAGTAATAAATCTGAGGCGATTAAAAAGACTAATTGGTAATAAATATATTAACCGTTTCTGACTAAGCTAAGTTAGAAAGTGCAATTAGGCGTATTGCTGGTGAAATACACTGTCTTTTTATATTAATCAGGGGGAATGGTTTTTGATCCTGGTCAGATTAAGGGATCATACGACCTCTTCTTGAACCGCCCCGGTTTTCCTGGAGAGTATTTTAGTTGGGAACTCAGGCTGCCAGATCCTTATTCCCGATGGAAGCA
>NZ_CBFFRL010000190.1:0-8927 GCF_965644215.1 Phytobacter sp. V69 | reverse complement strand
CGGCCTCATTTCTCGCTGCCGTCCAGATCAGATGCATCGCTCTCTGGGCTAAAATCTTGTGACGACACTATCTAAGAGTAATCTTAACAATGGGTTAGCCAATTTTGGTAGGTTTTAACCCTATCAACTTTTTTAATTTAACTTAAGGAAATCCATACAAATATTCATATTATTTGTCGATTTTTTGCGATCCCCAGAAATATTTCAAAATAAAACTCAGCGTGACGTTCCAGGTACTTTATCAGCGCCAGGCATTCCCGTCGCACCTGGTCTCAAATACATAAATACCAATACTGGGGAATAAGACATGGATTGATACCCCTTATTCCACCACCACCGTGACCAAAAAGATGATCAAAAACCAGCAGGCCAAAAGCGTGTCGGAACTGCTGAAGTATTCGCCAGGCACGCAGATGCAGGCACGCGGCGGGATGGATGTGGGTCGTCCGCAAAGCCGTGGTATGCAGGGCAGCGTGGTGGCGAACAGCCGCCTTGATGGCTTGAATATTGTCTCCACCACCGCGTTTTCGGTTGAAATGCTGGAGCGTCTGGATGTGCTGAACAGCCTGACCGGTGCGCTGTATGGCCCGGCGAGCCCGGCGGGACAGTTTAATTTTGTCGCCAAACGTCCGACAGAGCAGACCTTACGCGAAGTGACCCTCGGTTATCAGAGCCGTAGCGCCGTGAGCGGGCATGTCGATCTGGGCGGCCATATTGATGACGATAATAAATTCGGCTATCGCATCAATGCCGTTAACGAAGAAGGCGAAGGCAACGTTGATGACAGCACCTTACGTCGCAGACTGCTGGCGGTCGCTTTCGACTGGAATATCCAGCCCGGTACGCAGTTGCAGCTCGATGCCAGCCATTACGAATTTATTCAGAAAGGTTATCCCGGCAGCTTTAGTTACGGGGCCAATGTCAAACTGCCTTCCGCGCCGAACCCTAAAAATAAAAATCTGACGCTGGATACGGCGGGCAATGACCTGACCACCGATACCCTCAGCACCCGTCTGATTCATTATCTGAATGATGACTGGTCCGTCACTGCCTGAGTGGGCTGGCAACAGGCCGATCGCGCGATGCGTTCTGTTTCAAGCACCATTTTGAACAGTGATGGCGACATTAAGCGCTCGATGAGCGACGCCAGCTCCGCCGGGCGTTTCCGGGTGCTGAGCAACACCGCAACGCTCAACGGCCATGTGGATACCGGCTCCATTGGTCATGATGTGGCGCTCTCCACCACCGGCTATGTCTGGTCCATTTACGGCAGTCTGGGATCCACGCAGCGCTATGATCTGGGCACCAGCAATATGTATAACCCGTCTTCGATGACGGAACCGGGCGCGGGGAAAATCAACACCGACGGCCCGCGCTACAAATCGAGCGAAAACACTCAGCAGAGTATTACCCTTGGCGATACGGTGACCTTTAACCCGCAGTGGTCGGCGATGTTCTACCTGAGCCAGAGCTGGTTGCAGTCGCAAAACTTCAATACCTCGGGCAATAAAACCAGCGAGATTAACCAGAACGGTCTGAGCCCGAACGCGGCGTTGATGTATAAAATCACCCCGGCAGTCATGGCCTACATCAGCTATGCCGACTCGCTGGAACAGGGTGCGACAGCGCCAACGGGCACCAGGCTGAAAAACGCCGGGCAGACGCTCGCCCCCTACCGCAGCCAGTGGCCTTAAAGCCGACACCGGCGGCATGAACCTGGGTGCGGCACTGTTCCGCTTAGAGCGCCCGTTCGCCTATGTTGACAGCAGCGATATGGTCTACAAAGAGCAAGGCAACCAGGTCAACAACGGTCTGGAGCTGACGGCGACCGGTCGCGTCTACGAAGGGCTGAACATTTACAGCGGCGTCACCTTCCTCGATCCCGAACTGAAAGATACCGTTTCCGACAGCACCAGCAACAAACGCGTGGTCGGCGTACCGAAAGTCCAGGCGAATATCCTGGCCGAATATAACCTGCCATCGATGCCGCAATGGGTTTACAGCGCCAACGTCCATTACACCGGTAAACGCGCCGCCAACGACACCAATATGGCCTGGGCGGACAACTACACCACCCTGGATTTAGGCACTCGCTACACCACCAAACTTAACATCGTGCCGACCACCTTCCGCGTGGCGGTCAATAACGTCACCAATGAGCATTACTGGGCATCTATCTTCCCGTCAGGTACCGATGGCGACGGCGGTTCCCCGAGTGCGTTCCTGGGTAGCGGTCGTGAAGTTCGCGCATCTGTCACCTTCGACTTCTGAGTGAGACACTGATGAAAATCCCTCTTCTTCCCGCACTGGCGCTTGCCGTCAGTGCCTTTTTAAGCGGCGGCCTGCAGGCCGCCCTGCCACACACCGATGTGCGGATCGCCTCCCCGTGGCCCGCACAGAACACCATCATCACCATGCTGGGCTATGGCGACAGCCTGGTGGGAACCTCGGCGGTGGCGAAACAGATCCCCCTGTTTCGCCAGAGTCTGCCGCGCATTAATGATGTGCCAATCGTGAGCATGAACAACGGCAACGAACTCAATCCGGAGCAAATTATCTCGCTCGGCACACAAATGCTGTTCATCCCGGAGAATATGAAAATTGCCCGCCCGGAGGTGCTTGAACAGGCCGGTGTCCAGGTACTGGCTTTCAAAGCGAACTCCATGGCGGCCCTGCGTGAGAGGGTGCAAAAAACCGGTGAGGCGCTGGGGCCAGACGCGCAGCAAAAAGCGCAGGCCTATGCGCAGTACTTTGCCCATAACGTCGAACTGGTTGCCTCGCGGCTGAAAGATCTCCCTGAGACTGCGCGCGTTCGCGTCTATCACGGCATGGGCAATCCGCTGACCACCACCGGCCGCCCGTCGCTCAATCAGGACTGGATGGATCTGGCGGGCGCCAGCAATGTGGCAGAAACCTGGTTTGGCCCAAATAAACACAGCGCCGGGGAAGTGGCGCTGGAGCAGGTGGTCACCGCCAATCCGCAGGTGATTGTGGCGATGAACAAACGCGACGCCGATGAAATTAACGCTTCTGCGCAGTGGGCGGGCATCGATGCCGTTATCCATCATCGCGTTGTGGTGAACCCGAAAGGGATGTTCTGGTGGTGCCGTGAAACCAGCGAAGAGGCGCTGCAATTTTTGTGGCTGGCAAAAGTGCTCTATCCGGACCGTTTTGCCGACATTGACATGACAAAAGAGACGCGGGATTTTTATCGCACGTTCTTCGACCTGCACCTTACCGATGCGCAAATTAACGAAATATTGTCTCCCTCCAGATGACTGATATTGCGTCTGATATTCACGCCCGCTATCGCCTGGTACTGCGCCACCGTTTATCGATGGCGGGCGTTCTTTTACTGGCGATCCTCGCCTCGCTGCTGCTGGATTTCACCCTCGGGCCGTCCGGACTTTCGCTGCATCAGGTGTGGCAGGCGCTGGTTCATCCGCAGGCCGTCAGCACCGGAATGAAGATTATCGTCTGGGAAATCCGTCTGCCCTATGCACTGATGGCACTGTTGGTTGGCATGGTATTGGGGCTCGCAGGTGCGGAGATGCAAACCATCCTTGACAATCCGCTTGCCAGTCCGTTTACGCTCGGGGTGTCGTCTGCCGCGGCGTTCGGGGCGGCGCTGGCCATCGTGCTGGGCCTGGGGATCCCGGGTGTAACCGATCAGTGGTTTATCCCGGCGAACGCCTTTGTTTTCGCCCTGCTCTCCGCCCTGCTGCTGGATGCGATTGGCCGCTGGACGCGGGTGGCAACCTCGGGCGTCGTGCTGTTTGGTATTGCGCTGGTCTTCACCTTTAACGCGCTGGTCGCCATGCTGCAGTTTATCGCCGATGAGGACACCCTACAGGGGTTGGTTTTCTGGACGATGGGCAGCCTGGCGCGCGCCTCCTGGCAAAAAATCGGCATCCTGGCGCTGGCGTTTCTCTGCGTTATACCGTTGTCGATGCTGAATGCCTGGAAACTCACCGCCCTTCGCCTGGGTGAAGACCGCGCCATGAGTTTCGGTATCAATGTGCGCCGTCTACGTCAGGGATCGCTGCTGCGCATCAGTTTGCTTGCCGCACTGTCGGTGGCGTTTGTCGGACCGATCGGTTTTATCGGGCTGGTGGCACCGCATATTGCGCACATGCTGTTTGGTGAGGATCATCGCTACTACCTGCCGGGGAGCGTGTTAACCGGCGGGCTGGTACTGTCGCTGGCGTCTGTCGCGTCTAAAAATATCGTTTCGGGCATCATTATTCCCGTCGGCATTGTGACCTCGCTGGTCGGCGTACCTTTTTTTTCTGAGTATTATTTTGCGCCATCGCGGGAGAGTGTCATGAATGGGTTCCCCCTTCATCAACTCATGACGGGTTATGGTCGCAAGGCCGATGAAGGGGAGATGTCGCGGGCCAGCCCGTGAGCCGCACAGTCAGGCATTATCTTTCCCAGGGCGCAGGGTCGGAAAACTTCTCCAGCAGAAAATCAATAAAGGCTTTAATGCGCGGTGTTTGCATCAACCGGGTTGGCGTCACCGCGTGGATAAAGCTCTCCGGTACCGAATACTCAGGCAGGATAATCTGCAAACGTCCGGCGTTAAGATCGCCGGCCACATGCCAGATAGACTGCAGTGAAATCCCTCGTCCATACACCGCCGCATCACGCAACAGCTCGCCAAAATTGCTCTCGATCTTACTGTTAATTTTAACCCGAACACTCCCCCCATCCGGGGTGAGCAGTTTCCACGCATCCCGTTTGCCGTCCGCGTCGGTCATTAAAAGTCCGTCATGCGTCGCTAAATCACCAGGGTGTTGCGGCATACCACGCTGCGCCAGATAGGACGGCGACGCCACCAGCACGCGCCGGTTCGCAGCGATGCGCCTTGCCACTAAGCTGGAGTCTTTAAGATGGCCGATGCGAATAGCGAGGTCATAGCCCCCTTTCACCAGATCCACGACCTCATCACTAAGGTGCGCCACAAAATTGACGTCCGGGTGCAGCGCCTGAAATTCCACCAGCAGCGGGGAGATATACAAACGTCCGAACGACGCCGACATCGTCACCCGGATGGTGCCGGTCACTTCGGAGCGGCTGGTGTGCAGAGAGTCACCGAGGGCATTGAGCGCATCAATCAATGGCCGCCCCTGCGAGGCCAGCAACTCCCCTTCCGGGGTGGGATATAGACGCCGGGTCGTACGATTGAGAAGCCGCGCGCCGAGGCTCTCCTCCAGCCGTTGTATTCGCTTGCTGGCCACTGCCAGCGAGAGATTTTCACTGCGCGCGGCGGCGCTGATTGAACCTAAATCCACCACCCGCAGGAAAAGCGAGATGTCACTGATGCGCTCCATAGATTCTCAACTTGAGGTCGATAATGGTTTTGCATTGTAGTGATTTTTTTGATGTGTGCGCAATGGCAGCGCCCGCTAACCACGTCGACGCTACCTCAATGTCCCCCCATCATTTCCCCAGCTTCGATAGCATCTCCGGGCGCATAAATTTATGGATAACCAGCATAAACAGCAGTGACGGCACCAGCAAAATCAGGGCGGTGATAGACGACACCTGATAGTTGCCCGACATACTGGCGTTATACAACAGCAGCGGCAGCGTGGTGATATCCGGTGCGCCGACAAAAAAGGTGCCGGTAAACTCATCCAGCGATTCGAGGAAGACGAAAATACTGGCGGCAATGATCCCCGGTGAGGCCTGCGGCAGTATGATATGCCAGAAGGTGTAAATCGGTCCGGCCCCGAGATTACGTGAGGCCCGCGCCAGCAGCGGATCGACCGCGGAAAACGCCGCGACACAGATCCACACCGAATACATCAGGCCGTGTACGCTATGCACCAGCACCACCCCCGCTATCGTGCCATTCAGCCCCCACTGATAGAACAGGCGGGCGATATTCATGTACACCGTCAGGTTCGGAAACGCCTGCGGAATCAAAAACAACAGCATAAACAGCACGCGCAGCGGCATGCCGCGCCGTGATAGCGCATAGCCAGCCGGTACCGAAATCAGCAGGCACACCACCACCGACAGCACCGCAATCAGCACGCTGGTGATCAGCGATCCGGACACATCGCTGTACGGGCTGAACACCTGATACCAGTATTTAAGCCCCCACTGGCTGGGCAGCGTGTGGGGGAAAAACCAGCTTTCCGCCGCCGTCCAGATAAGCAAATTCAGCAGCGGGCCAAACATCACCAGCAGCATAAAAACCAACAACAGCGTTTGTAGCGGCAGGCTGGCGCTGAGCTTTCTGCGTCCTTTCTTAAGCCACGTATCCGGTAATGTCATCGTTACCTCTTTCATCATTCGCCTCCCTTCTGTTGCAGACTGTGGCGCAGGTAGAACCACGACAGCGCACCGCAAATCAGCAGTGATACTACGCCCAGCGCGTTGGCCACGGCATAGTCGCCATAGGAATTAACGCGAAACGCCATGTCCACGGTCATCATCGTCGGCGTACCGACGCCAATCATCAGCGGCACGGAGAGCACCGACATCATGGTCACGGTGGAGAGCACCAGCGCCACGCCAATCGCAGGCAGCACCTGCGGCAGGATAATGTCGAACAGAATGCGCGGACGCGAGGCCCCGAGATTGCGTGCGGCCAGGATTTGCGACTGTTCAAGCGCCGCCATGGCACCGCAGATCAGCAGTGTCGCGAACGCCAGCTGTTTCCAGACAAAGGTGATGATGATCCCTTTCCAGCCCAGCCAGGAGACAGTCTCCAACGGCGTAAACAGATCGGTTGCCACCAGCGCATTGTTCATCAGGCCATTTTTGGCCAGAAAGGTGCGCATCATCTGTGCGGCGACAATAAACGGAATAAACAGCGGCAGGCGGTACAAGAACCCCAGCATGCGCACGATGGGCCGACAGGGAGACAAGGTGATCACCGCCGAGAGGGTGATGGAAATCACCGCCAGCAGCGCCACGGAAATCAGTACAATCACCAGCGTAAACGCGATATCGCTGGAATACAGGGCATAGACCTTACTGAAATGGGTCAGGGTAAGCTGTCGCGCATCGTTGGTAAACGCGGCAATCAGCGAGAACCCCAGCGGGTACAAAAAGAGGATGCCGATCATTAGCGCGGCGGGCGCGACCAGCAACAGATATTTCAACGAACGGCGCATAGCAAAACCTGGTGTCAGCAAAAAAAGCTCAGGGCGACATCATGTCGCACCTGAGTATTGTCGATGATTAGTTGGCGACCTGGCTTTCATAGCCTTCTTTGATGTCGTCAAAGTAAGGGGTGATCGGGAAGCTTTTACCGTAATCTGCCAACGCTTTCGGCGAGATTTCCGCGAACAGCTTCTGCCAGGTGGCCGGATCCAGTTTTGGCTTCACATGCTCAGCATTGATGCCCGGATACCAGTTGAACTGCTTCACGATCCCCTGCGCCTGCACGTCCGGGCTGGTTGCCAGTTCGATAAACTCGCGTGCCAGCTGCGGGTTTGCCGCTTTCGCAGGGGTCACGTAGTACATCGGTTGTCCCGGCATACCCGGCGACAGCAGCGCCAGCTTGATTGACGGCGGCAGCTTGCCCTGGTCTTTCCAGCTGTAGAACATATCGACCCACACCGGCCCCATCGTGATCTCGCCACGGCTGAGCATATCGAGCGTCCCGGCATTACCCGGTGTAAAGGTCACGTTCTTATTAAACGCTTTCAGTTTCTCGTACGCCTGGCTCCAGTTTTTCGCCACGCCTTTATCGTACGGCAGCGCAGAAAGATGCTGGGCATCGGTTCCGTAGGCGTATATCCAGCCCACCACAAAGCTCACGCCGGACATGCCGTTTTTGATGCCGTTATAGCCAAACGCCTGCGGGTTTTTCTGCGCCCAGCTCACCAGCTCGTCATAAGACGCCGGCGGGGTTTTGATCGCATCGCTGTTCCATGCAATGGCAGACTGGCTTAAAAACATCGGCATCACATAGCCATCAACATTTACGCCGAGGGCATTTTTCGCGTTATCCGCGCTCACCATGCTGCCGGTTTTAATTTGCTGGCGATATTTCTCCAGTAGCCCCTTTTCCACCAGTTCGCCACCGGCTTTCTGGTGCACCACCGCCACGTCAATATCCCAGGTCTTCGCACCACTCTCTTTTTGCGCGCTCAGTTTCTCGATGATTTTATTCGAGCCGGCATCACCCGGACCGGTGCCAACCACCTGCACTTTCACCCCTGGATGCGCCGCTTCAAACTTCGGCCCCAGCCAGGTTTTCACGTAATCCACCATATTCTGATCGCCTGCTGTGGCAACGTTCAGAATGGTGTCGGCCTGTGCGCCATAGCTCAGGAACAATGCAGTCACTACCGCAGCTTTCGTTTTAGTAAACATGGTCTATCCCCAAAATGAACACGATGAAGTCAACTTGCTTGCGACGATGGAAAAATATGTAACGCGCTGGCCGGAACATGCAGTCGCACGGAGGACCGCGCAGGCCAGCACTGTGTTGAATCCGCCAGTAACACACGGTCACGGCAACGCACGCTATGGCGATATAAATTGCCAAGAAACGCACTTTGTTCGACCACGCCATTCAGAGTTAAGCCCTCATCCGGCGTGGTCGAGGTTAATGCACAGATCGCCGCATCGGCGCTGCGAAAATAAAGAGTACGGTCACGGAAATCGTCGGCGGAATATTTCCCCTGTGCACGCAGTGAAATATCTGAGGCGACGAAGAGATCGTTAGCGGAAATTTTATTGTCCGCGCCCATAAAATCAGCAACAAATGGCGTTGCCGGACGCTGATAAATATCTTCCGGCGTGCCTATCTGTTCTATTCGGCCATTATTGAGCACCGCAATGCGGTCCGCCATGACCAGCGCTTCCTGCTGATCGTGGGTGACAATTAAGGAAGGTGCGATTTAATCGTCAATTATGAGAACATAACCCTTTCTTTGACATAGACTTTTCACGATGCCCGC
>NZ_CBFFRL010000189.1:0-8940 GCF_965644215.1 Phytobacter sp. V69 | reverse complement strand
TTTCCGGTTAAAAACTCGCCGAAAACAGTATTTTATTGCCATGATTTCTCCGACAACACACCATCACTGCGTTTCGGGCTCCTGTGTTCATGGTCAGTGAGTTTTTAAAACGTTTTTCCAGATTCCTAACCATGAACTGATGGCATCGGCCACAGGCGCTGAAAAATCCTCAGGCAGAGATGACATCACCGTCTCTACAGCACCCGGAACATTATCGGCAAAATCACGCAGAATCAGTTGCATTTGCTCATGGGAAAAATTCACCTCCCTGGCTGTCGCCAGGAAATGTCGAGGGTAGATTTGATGAATGGCACTTTTGCGGCCTTTCGTGGCTTTCAGGCTCATAGCAAGTTTGAGATCGCGCATATGAAGCCCGGCACCACCCAAATCAGGGAATGCAGAGATGATGTCGTAAAAGGGCGTCAGCTTGTAGCTCCCACCCGCATGTATAAACAGCGAATAATTTTTCGCGTGCCCGTCAGTCGCACCAATCAACCACTGGAATACCTGGAATCGCATAAACGCATAACGATCGTTCAGCGCGTCACTTGATCCCAGCAACAATCTCATGATTTGCGCAATATCCGGCCCACCATCGGATTCATACTTTAACGAAGAGGGTAAACCAAAAGCCTGACACAAATCCTCCTGGGGTAATCGCAGCAGAACGGTTTTATTTCTGGCCCATCGTCTGTCAAAGCGTTCCACAGCCAGCGCCCGAATTTTTCCCGTACGAATTATCTCAGCATCCGGAACCTCAAAATCCAGCGCTCTTGCCAGCGCCAGGCAACAAAATTCGTTATCCACGCTCTCGCGTAAGTCGAGCGTCGCATTCGGCTGCTTTATTTCGCCAATCGGTAACTTGATGATGTGAGTTGTCGGCGTCGTGCCTTTGGGAATACACCAGGCATCACCGGCTTTTAGCAACGCCGTTTTTTCCTGTGCTCCGGCAACGGAAATTCTGAAATCATCTTCCCCCTCAATCATTCCAAGAGGAATATCCGCCTGATAGGCCGTTAAAACGCTTTCCAGCCGCAAAGCATTCAGACGTTCCCATGCCAGTACCTGCCCGCTCGCATCTTCTTCCGGTGGAAGCAATGTGACAGCCCCAACGCTGTCTCTGCCTATTTCAGCCAGCAGATCAAAGGGCTGCTTCGACTTGGCCTGATAACGTTTCACAATTCGATCACGCACGCCGGGACTGTCTGGCAGCAGGTTGTCGAAATAATTGAAAACAGCATCTGACGTCATCAACCCCAGTTGTACGGGTAGGGAAAGGGATAGCGGCCTGCCATAGGGATTTCGAATCCACTCTTCGTCATAGCGAAAGGTGTGTGCACCATTAGCTTGTTTTGTCAGTTCACCCACCCGCTCATTGTTCATCCAGGTCACAAGTGTTGGCATTACCACTCCAGATCCACGTGATTACCCTTTTCATCGTCTACTGCCGACGCATTTTTTTCATATAAAACCATCGCCAGTTCAAGGGATTGAAGAATTTTGAATAGTGTCGCCAGCGTGGTTTTTTCAGGGTTATTTTCGAAATTAGACACCGTGGCCTGCTTGATACCGATCCGCTTAGCGAGGTCGCTTTGTGTCCACTGGTTTTTCTGGCGCACCAGTTTCAGGTAGTTCGCCAGTTGGACGGGGCCATAAATCATCGGTGGCATCATGATGGGGAGCTATCCTTTTATTAATTATCCTCTACCGGGGATAATTAATGTTTTATACCCTGTAGGGGATAATGTCAAAATCGTTACTTTATCCCCTTATGGGGATAATCATCACTTTATCCCTACAAGGGGATATTCACTGTCTCAATATACTTATGCTAACGGCCATAAAAGTCGAACACTAATACCCACATAACACTAACGTCATATTTTGATTAACTTTATGTGATGATGTAACAGCTTGCTGCTGGTTGCCCGCACGCATAACACTGTAGGATCCGTTCTCCAGAAAACACTCACGAGAACGGACGCGTGAAATATTCCCTGTTTTTATTGTTACTGACATTACCCGCGCTGGCCGCGCGTGCGGATGACGCCGTCAAGCTCAACTGCCCGCCACGGGGAGCCATCACCGTCTCTTTTTTTAATTACTATCTCATCACTATGAAATGGGGCGATCACTTCCAGGTCGCCTCCGGAAAGGAGCAAAGCCACACCAAAGCCGGAGTGCCGTTCTGGAGCACCACCTTTGGCAATGGCGACGATCTGGCCTATTTCCCCAACTCCCACCAGTACTACCTGTTCTATGCCGGTTCGAGCGAACCCGTGCAGTGTACGGAGCAGCAAACCTACGTGTATCCGGTCATCACGCCACCGCGTTATGAGAACAATATGGCCAGCACCAAAAATAGCGCGCCGCCAGTGCCGGACAGTGAGACGGATAATTCACAGGTGATTTTGCGCAGACCCGGCGCACAGGGATAACCCTCTCCAGACGGAGAGGGGCGAGCAGATTAACGCAGCTGTTTTTGGGTATGCCACAGCGCGGCGACGCTCAGGAACACCGTCACCATCAGGTAGAAGCCCGGCGCAAACTGGCTGCCCGTAGCGCTGATAAGTAGCGTACAGATAAAGGGTGCGAAACCGCCGAATACCGTCACCGCGATGTTGTAACTGATGGACATCCCACTGGCGCGCGTGGCGACCGGGAAGATATCCGCCATCACCGACGGAATGGTAGAGAAGTAGATGGATTTGAGCAGAGCCATCCACCCCACCAGCAGGCAAAGCGACACTGGCGTGACGTTCAGACTGGTCAGCCAGAAGGCCGGAAGCAGCGTAAACGCCAGCAGCCCCAGCGCCGTCCACAGTAAACGTTCACGTCCTACACGCTCTGCCAGCAGCCCGCCAATCGGTGTCACCACGGTGAGGATAATCCCGGCCAGTAAGGTAGCGGTGTAGGCCGACGACGCAGGCAGGCCGAGCGTTTTGGTCGCCCAGGTCGGCACATAGTTGAGCATGTAGTTAATCGCCGTAGAGACCACCATCAGGCCAATCGCCAGCGCCAGCAGGCGCTTTTGCGAGCCAAACAGCAGCTTCACCGGATGACGCGGTTTCTCAATTTCGACATAGGCCGTAGGTTCATGCACATGGCGGCGGATCCACAGGCCGACCGGACCAATCAGCAGACCAAAGGCGAACGGCACGCGCCATCCCCAGTCGAGCAACTGCTCCGGCGTCAGCCACTGCGCAAGGCCCAAACCGAACGCCGAGGCCATCAGGGTACTCGCCCCCTGCGTCGCGAACTGCCAGCTGGCGATAAAGGTTTTACGCTCCGGGAAGTGCTCCACGAGGAAGGCCGTCGAGCTGCCAAATTCGCCACCGGCGGAGAAGCCCTGAATCAGGCGAGCCAGCAGAATAAGCAGCGGTGCCGCCACCCCTAACGTGGCGTAGCCCGGCATAAAGGTGATCATCGCGCCGCCCAGCATCATCAGGTTGATGGAGAGTAATAGCGACGCCTTACGGCCATGTTTATCGGCATACGCCCCCAGCACCACCGCACCGAGTGGACGGATCAGGAAGGCAATACCAAAGCTGCCGAATGCCAGCAGTAACGACACGGTCGGGTTGGTGGTCGGGAAAAAGACCTGCGCGATATAGCTGGCAAAGAAGCCGTACACCGCAATATCAAACCACTCCAGCGCATTGCCAATACAGGTGGCGAAAAGGGTTTTCGCCAGACTAGGGCGCGCGTTGCCCTGTTCAGATTCACGAGCGAACGTTGTCATTGTGCACCTCCGTTCTGATGTTCAAGGTGGCTGACAAGCAGTGCCGCCCCGCGCTCACCCAAATCCCAGAACAGACGGGTCATGATGGCAAGGCCTTCACGGGCAATGGCAATCGGTAAATGTTCATCCGGCGCATGCTGTCCACAGGCCGGATAAGAGTGTGGTACCCACAGCGTCGGCAGGCCCAGAATCCCGGCAAACACGTCGTTGGGCAGCGAACCGCCCAGGTTAGGCAACAGCGCCGGTTTGCTCCCGGTGGTTTCTGCCATCGCCTCAAGCGCCCAGTTCACCAACGGATCGGTCGGGTCAAAGCGCGTTGCCGGCGTCCCACGCATGTCGCTAATGGTGACCATGGAAAAGCCGTGCGCGTCCAGATGTGCGCGAACCGCTTGTTCCAGATGCTGCCAGTCGGTGCCGACCACGAAACGCAACTGGCAGACCGCCGTCGCCTGGCCGGGGATCGCGTTCATCGGCTGCGCCGGATTACCGGTGAGGAAAGAGAGCACCTCCAGGGTGTTCCAGCCAAACAGTTTTTCCGCCGCCGATAAGCCTGGCTCGCCCCAGTTAGGATCGGTCGCCGGATCGTTCTCACCGCGCGCCGGGGTGATATCCGCCAGAATGGCTTTCAGCTCAGGCGTCAGCGCAGGCGGTTTCAGGGCCGCAATCTGAATCTCCCCTTTGCCATCCACCAGGCTGGCAATGGCATTGGCCAGTTGCGTACCCGGATTGCTCAGCAGGCCGCCCCAGTTGCCGGAGTGATAATCTTTGGCGCGAGCGTTGATGGTCAAACGGAAGTTAACACAGCCGCGAGAGCCGAGGAACAGCGTCGGGCGCTGCGCGCTCAGGCGCGGGCCATCAGAGGCGATAAACAGGTCGGCATGAATGTGCTCTTTGAGCTGTTCGCAGACCGCCGCCAGCCCTGGCGAACTCATCTCTTCGCCCATTTCGCACAGCCAGACGCAGTTAAAGCGCAGGCGCCCGTTGCGCGCATGGAACACCTGCTCCAGCGCTGACAGGTTCACGGTGTGCTGGCCTTTATTGTCCGCCGCGCCGCGTCCATACCAGTTGCCGTCGCGCTCGGTCAGCGTCCACGGCGACAGACCTTCCGCCCAGCGTGCATCATCGCCAAAGACCACATCGCCGTGCCCATAACACATCACGGTCGGTAAGGTGTCGTCTTCAACACGGCTGGCGAGTAAAAAGGGGCGAGCGGCGTTAACCGGATTCGCAATCACCTCAGTGGTAAAGCCCATCTCATGGAAAGCGGGAATAAACGCTTCGTTGTAATAGCGAGCGAGCTCCTCGTCCCTGTCGGTTCGTTGGCTTTCACTGGGGATAGCCACCCGGCTGGCAAGGGTGGTTTTAAAATGGCCGCTGTCGAACCACGCCAGCGCCTGCGCTACGATTTGTTGTGTTGTCATGTTATCTACCCTGTCCTGGCCCAGAAATTCGTCAAACCGCAGTTGCGTGGCTGCAGTTCGAATTATTTCAGGATTTATTTGCTGCCTATGGCGCAAATAGCTGTTGTTGTCTTTTTGTTCTAAACCAGAACAGAGCCTTGCCACAATAATAATAATTGCAATTTGGCGTTGCCTTTTTGATAAGGGTACACTGCACAATCCCAGGGCGACAGACAGGAATCCCCATGCTGAGTAATGAGCTGCGCTACTTTTTCGCCGTAGCCACCACCGGATCGTTAAGCACCGCCAGCGAGCAACTGTACGTCGCAGGCTCGGCAGTCAGTCGACAAATCCAGAAACTGGAGACTCGGCTTGGCGTAACGCTATTCGAACGCCATGCGCGGGGCATGATCCTCACCGACGCCGGGCAGATTCTGGCCAACCATGTCCGCAAAAGCATGCGTGATATGGAGTTTGCGATGGCGGAAATTCAGGGACTCAAAGCGGTACGCAAAGCACTGGTACGCCTCGCCTGTACCGACGGCATGGCCTTTGACCTGCTGCCTGGCCTGCTGGCACGTTTTCGCCAGCAGCACCCTGGCGTCAGTTTTGACCTACAGGTCGGCACCGCGATGCAGGTTGCCGAGTGGATTCGGCGCAACGATTGTGATGTCGCCTTTCAGTTTAGCCTCGCCCCCGAACGGGACGTGGAAATCATCGCCGCCTGGCCCGCCCCGATGCTGTTATTACTGGATGACGGCCATCCGCTGATGAAGCAGTCAAGCGTGGCAATGGAAGATTTGCACCACTACCCGCTGGTGCTACCCGAAGCGGGCACCACGCTACGCCAGTTATTCGATCTCTCCTGTCGCATGGCGGGTACCTTTCTGGAACCGGCGTTCAGCAGCAATAATTTTGCCGCGCTGTACGGTTTTACCCGCCACACACCGAATGCCATGAGCGTCTGCAGCCATTTCAGCGTGCTGTGGCGCGCAAAGCAGGATGGCATGACGCTCAGGGCCATTAATAACTCGTCGCTGAGCCAGCGCACGTTGCAGATTCAGGTTCCGGGCAGTAAACACCGCCCGGCGGCGGTAAATACATTCCTTGAGATGACCGCCCAGGCGCTGGACACCGAGCACAAGCAGTGGATGGCGCAGTTGGTGTAAATCACGATTGCGCCAGATGCAGTTTGATCGCGTCAAGAAACAGGCTAAGCGCCGCATGCTGATGGTCGCGGGACTGATAAAGCCCGTAAATCCCCAACGGCTGCGGCTCAATCTGCGGCAGCACCCGCACCAGGCGGCCACTTTGCAGCCCGGCGCGCGCCTCGATTTCCGGTACCATCGCCAGGCCCACATCCGCAGCGACCATATCGCACAGCAGTGATGAGATCCCGGCGCTGAAATTGCCGCTCACCGCCACCGACATAGCCCCTTTATCTTTATCGCGAAAAGACCAGGACTGCCCGGAAAAACGGCTGTAATGCAGGCAATTATGCTGCGCAAGATCGTCCAGGGTTTCGGGTCGCCCCGCTTGCGCAAGGTAGCCCGGTGATGCGCACAATACCGAGCGGCACTCTCCCAACGCGCGGGCAATCACCCCAGGCTCAGGGGAGTTGGTAATGCGAATCGCCAGATCTATACGTTCCCCCACCAGGCTAACCGGATGGTTATTGATATCCACCTCAATGCGTAACGCCGGATAACGAGCCAGAAACGGTGGGATCACCGGCCCCAGCAGATGCGTCGCAGTAAAATGGGCGCAGGCAATTCGCAGCGTCCCCGATGGCGTGATGTTGGTGGTATCCCCTTCGATACGCTGTGACAGCAAGGCCAGTTGTCGCGTCTTCTCGAGCGTTTTCTCTCCCGCCGGGGTGATGGTTAACCGCCGGGTCGAGCGGTGAATCAGTCGCGCCCCGGCCCACTTTTCCATTTCATCGAGATAGCGGCTAACCATAGGGCGGGAGATGCCCAGCGAACGGGCCGCCGCACTCAGGCTGCCAAGCTCGCAAATGCGGTTGTAGGTGATTGCCGCCATGATTCTGTCCATTGCATCCCCGCTTATCTGATCGTTTTAAGAAACACAGCATGAATTGTTTCAGGAATTCTGGCAAACGCGCAAATCCGTAGAATGATGGGCATCCCAAACACCGGAGAACATCGTTATGGCATTTCAGGCCGGACTTTACTGGATAATCGATCCCCTGTGCGGCTGGAGCTATGGCGCTCTGCCGCTGCTTAACCGCATCGCCCAACATTTTCCCCGTCAGCATATTTTGCCGGGCGGGCTGTTTATTGGCACCCAGCGCAGGCGGTTGAACGCCGACTGGCTGGCGCATGTTAACGAACACGATGCACGTATCGCCGCCTTAACCGGCATGACGTTTGGCAATGACTACCGCCAGACATTACTGGCCGACAGCGAGCTGATCCTCGACTCCCTGCCCGCTACGCGTGGATTGCTGGCAGCACGGCGCTTTGCCCTGCCCGGCGCAGATCTTAACTTTCTCAACGCCATCCAGCGTGCCTGGTATCAGGACGGGCAAAACATCACCCGTCCGGAGGTGGTGAATCAGGTGCTGAGCCAGACCACAGAGTCCGGCGTTCTGCTTGGGCAAATCCCGGAACACGATGCGCTGGAGACAATTCAACATGCGCGAATGCTAATGGCACAGTTGGGAGGCCAGGGCTTCCCGACGGCGGCGATTATCGATACGCACGGGCACGGCACACTGCTGCCTGTCGGACAATATTACGGCCAGCCGGAGGCGTTTTTCGCGCTGGTGAAACCGCAACTCACCCGGATAAGCAACTAAGGATCCCCATGAACGTAAAATCTCTCTCGCTGGTCTTGTCACTGGCTGCCGCGCCGGCATTCGCCGCTCCGCTGCATCTTGAAGTCTACAATCCGCAGGAAAAGGGCATATTCCCGGTGTCATCTACGCTGGTTTCTGGCCCGAAAGAAGCGGTGCTGTTCGATGCCCAGTTCAGCGTCAAAGATTGCGAACAGCTGGTGAAGATGATCAAGGCCCGTGGCAAAACGCTCAAAGAGATAGTGATTACCTCCGGCGACCCGGATTTCTACTTCGGCCTTGAGCCGCTGGTGAAAGCCTTCCCGCAGGCAAAAGTGGTGGCCTCTAAAGCCGTTGTCGACCATATCAACGCCACCAAAGACGCCAAGCTGGCCTTTTGGGGTCCGCAGATGAAAGACGGCGCACCGACGAAAATTATCGTGCCGCAGGCAACCACCGCCACACGCTTTACCGTTGACGGCGAAGCGCTGGAGCTGAAACACGCAGGGGATTACGCCGCGTATGTCTGGATCCCGGCGAACAAGGCAATTTTGGGCGGAACCGGAATTGCGTCGGGGATTCATGTCTGGACGGCTGATACGCAAACGCCGGCGATTCGCCAGGGCTGGATGACGGTGCTAAGCGAAATGCAGGCGCTGAAACCGCAGCAGGTCATTCCGGGGCACTATTTGGGTGAGCGCCCGGCAGGCGACGGGGCGATTACCTTTACCTATAACTATCTGAAAACGTTTGAGCAGGCGCTGGCTGAGAAGAAAGGTTCAGCCGCGGTCATTGAGGCCATGAAAACGGCTTATCCGAAACTGGCAGATGAGAGTTCACTGGAGCTGAGCGCGAAGGTGAATACCGGCGAGATGAAGTGGTAAGCGCTTTAGGGAAAAGGTGACGGCTGCACTGTCTGCCCCACCCAGAGCCTGTACATAAAATTGTGTAATTGCCTGATTTTGATATGTTCAATCCAACATCAAAAGCAGGTTAATTTATGG
>NZ_CBFFRL010000188.1:0-9011 GCF_965644215.1 Phytobacter sp. V69 | reverse complement strand
ATTATCTTTCAATGGTCAAGCTGGGTTGCATCCGATTGTTTTACAAGAGGTTATGCAATTAAGGGACACAGCCTAGCCTGCGGCGTAATTATGGTATCGATAATTTTAGCTATGGCCCGCTGGTGGGCAGCGGCTCTTACCGCTACGGGCTAACGGATTATTTGACGCTCGAAGCCCATGGCGAGGGGGCGCAGGAGCTTGCGCTGGGTGGGGTAGGGGCGGTGGTAAAAATAGGTCGTCTTGGGGTGGTGAACGGATCCTGGACCGAGAGCAGAATGCACAAAGACAGTGGCAACCAGCTCAACTGGGGATATCAGTACAGCACCAGCTCCTTCAGTCTTGCGACACAACATATCCGCCGCGATCGTGGCTTTGGCAACCTCGCTCTCTACGATCAAAATTATTACTACAATAATTCGCCGAATGGCTACGTTCAGCCTGTCGCCAGCCTGAGTCGCAGCAGCGATCAATATTCGCTCTCATGGAGCCTGGGTGATTTTGGCACCATGGGGGCGGCCTGGATTGGCGTACGCAGCTTTGATAACAGCAAGACCGAACTGCTTAACCTCTCCTGGAGTAAAAGTTTATGGGGCGCCAGCAGCCTTTATGTCTCCGGTAGCCACGACAGGCAGCGAGGAGACTGGACGGTGGCGATGTCCATCCAGATCCCGTTTGGCGAGCGGGATAATGCCACCTTTACCGTGGATCATTCCCCGGACTATGGTAGTTCGCAGCGCGTGAACTACAGCCATGCTATGCCGTCCGACGGTGGCTTTAGCTGGAACACATCGTTGGGTCGACAATCGCAGGGCGAGAGCTACCAGCAGGGCACGCTGGGTTGGCGTAATAACAATATCGAACTGCAGGGCGGCGTCTATGGCTACAGCAGCATGAGGACGTGGTGGGGCGAGGCAATGGGCTCGGTGGTATTGATGGATAATGAACTGCTGGCAGCTAACAAGATAACCGATGCCTTCGTGGTCGTCAGTACCGACGGCAAAGCAGACATCCCGGTAAATTATGAAAATCAGCCCATCGGTAAAACCAACAAAAATGGTTATCTGCTGATAAGCGGCGTGTCGTCCTACTATCCGGCCACCTACAGCATTGATACGCTCAATCTTCCTGCCGACACCAGCGTCGCGCAAACCGAACAGCGGGTCGCACTGCGCCGCCATACCGGTTATCTGGTGGATTTTCCGATGGAGCAGGAGCGTGTCGCTAACGTCATTCTCCATGACGAACAGAACAACCCGTTGCCAGTGACCAGTGAGGTCAGCCGGGAAGGGAAAAAATCAACCGTGGTGGGTTATGACGGCATCGCGTGGATTGAAAATCTGGACGATGTCAGCGTGTTGAACGTCAGATTGCCGGATGGTTCGCACTGTCGCGTGAGCTTCGCGCTCGAACCGAATCCGGAGCATAAACTGCAAACTTACGGCCCACTGATTTGTAAGAGGAGCAACTGATGCGCAACGTCGTGCTCACCCTGATATTACTACTGGGATTTGTCCCCCAGGCCTGGTCTGCGTGTACCGCCAGCTTTTCAACGCCCAGTCCATCCTTTGGCACCTCGGTATCCTCCTTTACACTCAATTCCACCGAGCAGGCGGCTACAACCAACTTGTTGCTTGATTGCGATTCTGCACTGTCGCTACTGACCAACGACTTCGCTACGCTCACCATGACGGGCGCCTCGACGCTGGTCTCTAACCGGGGAGTGATGAAGCGCAGCGATGATTTGACCGTGACGGATACCATCGCGGTTAAACTGTGCGGCGTCTTAGGCTGTACGTCGGGGGAGATTACCAACGGCGGTACGGGTTATACCTGGAGCGGGACGTTTCTGCTGACGCTACTGGGCTCCAAACGCTACACGCTGCCACTCTATTTGCGCACGGTAACCGGGCAAAGCGTGTCGGCTGGCCCTTACACCGGGACACTTAACCTCAATCTCTATTACAACATTTGCGCGGTCGGTACCGTGCTGACCGGGTGCTCCACGCCACAAACCGGCAACCTGGTACTGAACCTGCCGATTAGTATGACGATAACCAATGACTGCACGGCGATCACCGCACCGGCAGTGGCGTTCGGCAGCGCGCCTGTCGCCAAAAGCTTCCCGACCATTTCGCAGGCCATCACCGTTACCTGTACCAAAGGGTATGCGTACACGCTGGGGATTGATAATGGGGTTAACGCCAGCGGCACCACACGGAAAATGGCGAACGGGAGTAACAGTCTTAGCTATGAAATTTACAAGGGCAGCACCACCTCACGCTGGGGCTCTACAGGCTCTGAGCGTTTGAGCAATACAGCCTCTTCGCAAGTCAGCACCGACGGTACATTACGGACTTTTAACTATACGGCACAGGTTTTGCCTTCCCAGACCACGCCGCCGGCGGGAACCTACAGCGACACCCTGACCATCGATATTGGCCTGTAACCGGGCCCGGTCATTAGCAGGCGGTTGTATGCCTGCTTAAAAGATGATGTAGAGAACGTGTAATTCCTTTTCGCAAATGTAAAGTTCCTTTGACCCTTGCCGATAACAGCGTTAACAAGTTTTCAGGAAGGTGTTGCATGTTGAACCGTATTCGCGTTGTCACAATGCTGATGAGTGTACTGGTGGTGTTCGCACTGCTACAGTTGCTCTCCGGCGGTCTTTTATTCTCTTCTCTTAAACAGAATCAGCAAAGTTTTGCGGTTTCCAACGATCTGCGCATGCAACAAACCGAACTGGCGAAAACCTGGGAACTGATGCTGCAAACGCGTATCAACCTGAGTCGTTCGTCCGCTCGCATGATGATGGACCCGAACAACCAGCAAAGTAGTGCCAAAACAGAGCTGTTAAAAAGCGCCAAAGCCAGTCTGGCTGATGCCGGTAAACATTATGATGCCTTCCGCGCCATGCCTGTCGTGCCTGCGATGGAAGACGCGCGTCAGGCGCTGGATGAAAAGTATAAAACCTATGCGGCGGGTCTTACGGAACTGGTGCAGTTCCTTGAAGGCGGCAACATGGACGGCTATTTCGCGCAGTCAACCCAGGGCATGCAAAATGGCCTCGGTGACGCACTGGGTAAATATGCCCAGTTAAGTGAATCACTGTATCGCTCTGCCTACGATGAAAGCGTCAGTGATTACACCTTCGCCAAATGGCAGATGGCAGCGCTTGCGCTGGCCCTGGTCGTGGTGCTGATGCTGGTCTGGTACGGTATTCGCCGGATTCTGCTGGCACCGTTAACCGCGGTCATTAAACATATTCGCGAAATCGCCAGCGGCAACCTGACCCACAACCTGGTGGTGGAAGGGCGCAGCGAGATGACCGATCTGGCCGAAAGCGTTGAGCATATGCAGCGCTCGCTTATTGATACGGTAACCAATGTGCGTGCCGGTTCTGATGCCATCCATTCGGGTACCAGTGAAATCGCCGCGGGCAACAATGACCTGTCATCCCGTACCGAAGAACAGGCTTCGGCGCTGGAAGAGACGGCCGCCAGCATGGAAGAACTGACCGCAACGGTGAAACAAAACGCCGAAAACGCCCGTCAGGCCTCGCTGTTGGCAAAAAGCGCCTCCGATACCGCTGAACGCGGCGGTAAAGTGGTGGATGGCGTGGTGAAAACGATGCATGACATCGCCGCCAGTTCGCAGAAAATTGCCGATATTACCGGTGTTATCGACGGTATTGCCTTCCAGACTAACATCCTTGCGCTCAACGCCGCGGTAGAAGCTGCCCGTGCGGGCGAGCAGGGGCGTGGCTTCGCGGTCGTCGCCGGGGAAGTGCGCAATCTGGCCAGCCGCAGTGCGCAGGCGGCAAAAGAAATTAAAGGATTAATTGAAGATTCTGTTTCCCGTGTGGATACCGGCTCAGTGCTGGTGGAAAGCGCAGGGGAAACCATGAACGATATCGTGAATGCGGTAACCCGTGTGAACGACATTATGGGTGAGATTGCTTCGGCCTCTGATGAACAGAGCCGTGGCATCGACCAGGTTGCGCTGGCGGTATCCGAAATGGATCGCGTCACGCAGCAAAACGCATCGCTGGTGCAACAATCTGCAGCCGCCGCGGCTGCATTAGAAGAACAAGCCAGCAGATTGACTCAGGCGATCTCCACTTTCCGCCTTTCTTCTGTGCCTGCAAGAACCGCGCAGGGAGCGCTGAATCCGGCGGCAGCCGTCGCAACGACTCCCTCACGAGCTCGTCAGCTAACTACCGGACAAGATGATAACTGGGAAACTTTTTAGCAGTCTTAACCAGCGGTATGTTGCCGCCTGATGGGAGCGTTGATGTTAAACCGTATTAGAATTTCGACGACACTTTTTTTGATTTTGATTGTTTGTGGCATTTTGCAGGTAGGGAGCAACGGTTTATCGTTTTGGGCGTTTCGGGAAAGTACGGGCCACTTAATAGAAGTAGAAAAAAGTAATAACCAGCGTACCGCTTTGATGCAAACCCGCGCATATTTATTGCAGGCGAGCACCGCACTTAACAAAGCCGGCACCCTGACATCGTTAAGTTATCCGCCTGACGACATTAAGGCGCTGATGAGCCAGGCGAAAACGCATTTGAAGGCTGCGGATGCGATCATTAAGGATCTTTTGGGCACCCCTGCGATGACGCCGGAAGGTAAAAATTTGCAGGACGGGACAAAAGCAGCTTATGACGCGTGGCATGGTGATCTGGAGCACCAGCCGCGTGGCTCGAGAGCAATCAGTTGTCCGATTTTATGTCGGCACCTGTTGAGCAGTCTCAGCGTGCTTTTGACGCGAACTTTGATGCCTGGCAGCAGCACATCAACAAGTTTATTGAATCGGCAAAGGCTGATGGTCAAAGCAACTACCAGCGTTCGGCGATAATCTTTGCGGTGGTGGTGATTCTGGCCGCGCTGCTGACATCCGCCGCGCTGTTCTGGTCGCGCAAAATGATCGTTCAGCCGCTGGCTATTATTAGTAGTCACTTTGACAGCATCGCCGAAGGTAATCTGGCCCGACCGATTTCGGTATTTGGTAAAAATGAAATCTCGGCCATTTTTGCCAGCCTTAAAAAGATGCAGACTGCACTGCGCTCTACCGTGACCGAAGTCCGCCAGGGCAGCTATGCTATGCACACCGGTATTTCGGAGATTGCCGAAGGCAACAACGATTTGTCGGCGCGCACTGAACAGCAGGCAGCCTCGCTGGCGCAAACGGCAGCCAGCATGGAAGAATTGACCGCCACCGTCGGACAAAACGCCGATAACGCGCGTCAGGCGTCTGGTCTGGCGCAGAGCGCGGCGGAAACGGCACGTAAAGGTGGGCAGCAGGCATCAAATGTGGCAAGCACTATGCATGACATTGCCACCAGTTCGCAAAAAATTGGCGATATTATCAGCGTGATTGACGGTATTGCCTTCCAGACCAATATCCTGGCGCTGAACGCGGCGGTTGAAGCGGCGCGTGCAGGCGAGCAGGGGCGCGGTTACGCCGTGGTAGCCGGAGAGGTGCGTAACCTCGCCAGCCGCAGTGCGCAGGCAGCAAAAGAGATTAAAGGTCTGATTGAAGAGTCGGTTTCACGCGTTGAGCAGGGGTCCGTGCTGGTGGATACCTCGGCAAAAACCATGATGGAGATTGTTCGCTCCGTCACGCAGGTGAACGATATTATGGGCGAAATTGCCTCTGCTTCGGATGAACAGCGCCGTGGCATTGAGCAGGTCGCACTGGACGTCAGCCAGATGGATCAGGTGACCCAACAGAATGCGGCGCTAGTTGAAGAAGCCGCTGTGGCCACCGACCAGTTAGCTCACCAGGCGGATCATCTGACCTCGCTGGTGGCGGTATTTAAGATTGAAGAGCATGTCGCATCATCCGATGTGGCACTTCCCAAAGGCGTGCCAGTTGTTTCATAAATCAGGTTAAGAAGGCGCTATGACATCATCACTGCCTACCGGGCAAACGTCATCACTCATGCAACAGATGACCCAGCGCCTTGCGCTGTCCGACGCGCATTTTCGTCGGATATGTCAGTTGATTTACCAGCGTGCGGGGATTGTGCTCGCCGACCACAAGCGGGACATGGTGTACAACCGCCTGGTTCGTCGTTTGCGTTCGCTTGGACTGGATGATTTCGGTCGCTACCTGAGCATGCTGGAAGCGAACCAAAATAGCGCTGAGTGGCAGGCGTTTATTAACTCGCTGACCACCAACCTCACCGCCTTTTTCCGGGAAGCTCACCACTTCCCGGTCCTTGCGGAACATGCGCGCAAGCGCACCGGTGAATATCGCGTCTGGAGTGCGGCGGCATCGACCGGGGAAGAACCTTATTCCATCGTCATTACCCTCGCCGATGCATTGGGTATGGCGCCGGGTCGCTTTAAGGTGATTGCCAGCGACATCGATACCGAAGTACTGGAAAAAGCCCGTAGCGGTATTTATCGCCAGGACGAACTGAAAACGCTGTCGCCACAACAGCTGCAGCGTTACTTCATGCGTGGTACCGGGCCGCATGCTGGTCTGGTACGCGTGCGTCAGGAACTGGCGAACTATGTTGATTTCACGTCGATGAATTTGCTCGATAAACAATATAACGTCCCTGGGCCGTTCGACGCGATTTTTTGCCGTAACGTAATGATTTATTTTGATAAAACGACGCAGCAGGATATTTTGCATCGTTTTGCACCATTGCTTAAGCCTGACGGATTACTCTTTGCCGGGCATTCGGAGAATTTCAGCAACCTCGTGCGTGAGTTTAGCCTGCGTGGGCAAACCGTTTACGCGCTGAGTAAGGATAAAGCATGAGTAAAATCAGGGTAATGTCCGTCGATGATTCTGCATTGATGCGTCAAATCATGACCGAAATTATCAATAGCCACAGCGATATGGAAATGGTGGCGACGGCGCCGGATCCGTTGGTTGCACGGGATTTAATTAAAAAATTTAACCCTGATGTGCTGACGCTTGATGTGGAAATGCCGCGAATGGACGGTCTGGATTTCCTAGAAAAACTGATGCGCCTGCGTCCGATGCCGGTAGTGATGGTCTCTTCCCTGACGGGAAAAGGCTCTGAGGTCACGTTGCGCGCGCTGGAACTGGGGGC
Source organism: Phytobacter sp. V69 (assembly GCF_965644215.1). Lineage (NCBI taxonomy): Bacteria > Pseudomonadati > Pseudomonadota > Gammaproteobacteria > Enterobacterales > Enterobacteriaceae > Phytobacter > Phytobacter sp. V69. The sequence goes on along the minus strand of NZ_CBFFRL010000188.1, from coordinate 1,936 downwards.
GATTGATTTCGTCACTAAACCCCAGCTCGGTATTCGTGAAGGCATGCTGGCCTACAGCGAAATGATTGCCGAAAAAGTGCGTACTGCCTCACGTGCCCGTCTGGCGGCGCATAAACCGATGGCCGCGCCGCCGGCAACACTCAAGTCTGGTCCGCTATTAAGTTCGGAAAAATTGCTGGCAATTGGGGCGTCAACCGGAGGAACAGAGGCAATTCGTCATGTACTCCAGCCATTGCCGCTTTCAAGTCCGGGTATTCTTATTACCCAGCATATGCCGCCAGGGTTCACCCGTTCGTTTGCAGAGCGCCTGAATAAGTTGTGCCAGATTACCGTCAAAGAGGCGGAAGATGGCGAGCGCGTCCTGCCGGGGCATGCGTATATTGCACCGGGCGATAAGCATATGGAGCTGGCGCGTAGCGGGGCAAACTATCAGATTAAAATCCACGATGGGCCACCGGTGAATCGTCACCGTCCTGCCGTGGACGTATTGTTTCATTCGGTCGCGAAACACGCCGGGCGCAACGCCGTGGGGGTTATCCTCACAGGGATGGGCAACGACGGTGCGGCCGGAATGTTAGCGATGCACCAGGCTGGTGCCTGGACCATTGCACAAAATGAGGCAAGTTGTGTGGTGTTCGGCATGCCGCGCGAAGCTATCAATATGGGTGGCGTCAGCGAAGTGGTCGATCTTAGCCAGGTAAGCCAGCAGATGTTGGCAAAAATTAGTGCCGGACAGGCAATACGTATTTAACGAGGAGTGATGTTTTATGGCGGATAAAGAGCTCAAATTTCTGGTTGTGGACGACTTTTCCACGATGCGTCGTATCGTGCGCAACCTGTTAAAAGAGCTGGGGTTCAACAACGTCGAGGAAGCCGAAGACGGCGTTGACGCGCTGAACAAACTCCAGACCGGTGGTTTTGGTTTCGTCATTTCCGACTGGAACATGCCGAATATGGACGGACTGGAGCTGCTCAAAACGATTCGTGCTGACGGCAATATGTCTTCGCTGCCGGTACTGATGGTCACGGCAGAAGCGAAAAAAGAGAACATTATTGCAGCAGCTCAGGCTGGTGCGAGCGGCTATGTAGTGAAACCTTTCACTGCTGCAACCCTGGAAGAGAAACTCGGTAAGATTTTCGAGAAACTCGGCATGTGAGGACTGGACGATGATTCAACCTTCAATTAAACCTACGGAAGAACATTCAGTCAGCGATATCATTGCCCGTATCGGCAGCCTGACACGTATGCTGCGTGATAGTTTGCGTGAATTGGGATTGGATCAGGCGATTGCAGAAGCGGCGGAAGCGATTCCGGATGCCCGCGATCGTCTTGATTATGTGGTACAGATGACAGCGCAGGCGGCTGAACGCGCACTTAATAGCGTGGAAGCGTCACAACCGCATCAGGATGCGATGGAAAAAGGAGCGAAGTCGCTGTCAAAACGTTGGGATGAGTGGTTTGAAAATCCTATCGAATTGGGCGATGCCCGTGAACTGGTGACCGATACCCGCAAATTCCTTGGGGATGTCCCGGGCCACACCAGCTTTACCAACGCACAGCTGTTAGACATCATGATGGCGCAGGATTTCCAGGACCTTACGGGTCAGGTTATCAAACGCATGATGGATGTGATTCAGGAAATCGAACGTCAGCTGCTGATGGTGCTGATCGAAAACATTCCCGATCAGTCTGCTCGTCCGAAACGTGAAAACGAAAGCCTGCTCAACGGGCCGCAGCTCGACGCGAGCAAAGCGGGCGTGGTGGCAAGCCAGGATCAGGTTGACGATCTGCTCGACAGCCTCGGTTTCTGATGCTTAACAGGCCGTGAGAAGACGGGGAGGTGTTATACATCTCCCCGTTTTTATATTTGCATGAACACCACCTCCTATGGAGGTGGTCAGCAATAAGTTGGCTCTGCCAATAATGCTACTCATG
>NZ_CBFFRL010000187.1:0-9014 GCF_965644215.1 Phytobacter sp. V69 | reverse complement strand
ATAGTCATGATAATAGGGCCTTCTGATTAGAAGGCCCTATTATCAATGATTTTTATCCTCGTGACGACGCTATCTAAGTATTGTGCTCTTTTTGTATCCGACCTGGGTCCGGTATCCGGGCCAATAAAATGTACTGCGGATGAAATGCTGAACTAAAAATTCGCGGTAAATCACAATTTATTCTTTTGCTCATTGCTGGTGGATTAAAAATCGCTATGTTGTGGGCTGAAACTGGATTGCTACCGCTTTGCGGGCTAAACCTGACATCTCCCCTCCGGAGGTGCCAGGTTTTTTGTTTTTAGGGCTGGTGAAAAAAACAGTCAGCCGCAAAGATGTGTCCAGTACAGGATTGTTACTGCTTTAGACAGGCAAAACCTGAACTCACACCCGATTAACCTTGGGTGGGTTCAGGTTTTTTTTATCCAAAAAATGGTTGGATGGAAACCATGAAAAAAACAATACCCTTAATTCTGGCATCATCATTTTTATACTCAGTTACCCCTGCGATGGCCGCGAGTGGAAATATGACCATCGAACAGCGTCTTGCGGCGCTGGAGAAAGACCTCAGCGAAACGAAAAAGGAATTACAGCGCTACAAGGACGAAGAGAAGAATAAGCAGGCGGTTTACTTTGCGCAGGCTACTACTGCACCTGCACCTGCGACCGCAAGTACGGCGAAAGCGAAGCCTGCTCCTGCTGCGGTGCTGGTACAAACAGCGCCAGCGCCGGGTGCTCAGGCGTCTAAAACTGAAGATGTTTCATCCATGTCGATGAAAGATCTCAGCAAATTTATCAAAGATGACATCGGCTTTAGTTACAACGGCTATATCCGTTCGGGTTGGGCAACCACCACTAACGGCTCGCCGAAATCCTGGGCCGTCGGCTCGCTGGGGCGTTTTGGCAACGAATACACCAGCTGGTTTGATTTGCAGTTCTCCCAGCGCGTTTACAACGAGAATGGCAAGAGCGCGAAAGCTGTCGTCATGCTGGATGGTAACGTAGGGCAGTCCTATTATGCCGGATGGTTTGGCGATAACAGCACCAACGATAACGTCCTGCAGTTCTCCGATATCTACCTGACCACCACCGGCTTCCTGCCGTTTGCGCCTGAGGCCGATATGTGGGTAGGTAAACATCAGCTTCCGAAGTATGAAGTACAGATGCTTGACTGGAAAACTCTGCGTACCGACAGCGCTGGTGGTGTCGGTATTGAGAACATGAAACTGGGTAGCGGCAAGCTCGATATCGCGCTGGTGCGTGAAGATATTGACCAGTACGACCGTTCCCTCAGCAACTCACAGAAGCTCAATACCAATACCGTTGATGTTCGCTACAAGGCGATTCCGCTGTGGGATAACGCCGAGCTGATGGTCAATGGCCGTTACGCGATGGCGAACTCGACGGATACGCAGAAAGAGAACGTCAACGACAACGGGTATTACAAATGGAAAGACACCTGGATGTTTGGCACGGCGCTGACGCAGAAATTCAAAAACGGCGGCTATAACGAATTCAGCTTCCTGATGGCCAACAACTCGCTGGCAAGCAGCTTTGCCCGCTACAGCGGCTCCAGCCCGTACATCGCCTTTAACGGTCGTTACTATGGCGATCACACCAACGGTACGGCGATTCGTCTGGTCTCACAGGGCGAAACCTATTTGCGTGACGATGTGATCGTGGCCAACGCACTGGTCTATTCGCGCGGCGAAGATGTCTATAGCTATGAGACCGGCGCGCACAGTGATTTCACCAGCTATCGCGCGGTGGTTCGCCCGGCTTATATCTGGGACAAGTACAATCAGACGGGCGTAGAACTGGCGTATTTCAACCAGCAGAACAAAAATCAATACGGCGCGAAGTTAAAAGAATCTGGGTATAAAACCACGCTTTACCATACGCTTAAGGTCAACACCAGTATGCTGACGTCCCGCCCGGAAATCCGTTTTTATGGTACCTGGATCCATGCGCTGGAAAACGAACTGGATAATTTCAGCTTCGCTGATGAGAAAAACAACCAGTTTGCCGCAGGCGTTCAGGCCGAGGTCTGGTGGTAATGCCCGGTCAATGGAACTACATGAACGAGAAAATAAAACGAGGGATTTGATATGAAAAGAAACATCGCCTGTCTGACGTTCGCCATCACTGCACTGCTGGGTAGTGCGGCTATTCCTGCCGTTGCAGCACCCTTTCCGGTGACTCCGGATTTATCGGTGCCGGTTAGCCAGTACGTGACGCAGGTTAACGCCGATAAAAGCATTACCTTCCGCCTGTTTGCGCCTGGCGCAAAACGGGTGTCGGTGATCACAGGCTCCTCGCCGGACAGCTTTGTCTCTCACGATATGAGCAAAGATGAGAGTGGCGTATGGTCCTGGAAAAGCGATTCCCTGGCCCCGAATCTGTATGAATATTACTTTGATGTGGATGGCTTCCGTTCGGTGGATACGGGAAGCCGTTTCCAGAAGCCGCAGCGTCAGGTGAACACCAGCCTGATCCTGGTGCCGGGAAGTATTCTGGATGATCGCGCCGTGCCGCACGGCGATTTGCTTACGGTGACTTACCACTCCAAAGAATTGCATTCAGAGCGCCGTGTCTATATCTGGACACCGCCAGGCTATAACGGCAAAGGCGAACCGCTGCCGGTAATCTATTTCTACCATGGCTTTGGTGATACCGGCCTTTCCGCTATCGATCAGGGACGTCTGCCGCAAATGATGGATAACCTGCTGGCCGAGGGGAAAATCAAGCCGATGTTGGTGGTGGTGCCGGATACAGAAACCGAAATCGTACAGGCTATTCCGGAGAATTATCCGCCGAAAGAGCGCCGCAAAACCTTCTATCCGCTGAATGCTAAAGCCGCAGACCGCGAGCTGATGCACGATATTATCCCGATGGTCGATGGGCGGTTTAACGTGCGTAAGGATGCGAATGGACGCGCACTGGCCGGGTTATCGCAAGGGGGCTATCAGGCGTTGGTTTCCGGGATGAACCATCTGGACAGCTTTGGCTGGCTGGCGACGTTGAGTGGCGTGACAACCGCAACTGTTCCGGATGCTGGCGTTACCGCTCAGCTTAACAAGCCTCAGGAGATCAACAAGCAGCTGCATAACTTCACGGTCGTGGTGGGTGAAAAAGATTCCGTTACCGGAAAAGACATTGCCGGGCTGAAAAGTGAGCTGGAGAAACAGGGCGTTAAGTTCGACTACAAGATGTACCCGGGCCTGAACCATGAAATGGATGTCTGGCGTCCGGCGTATGCCGAGTTTGTGCAGAAACTGTTTAAGTGATCCATTACGCCTCTCCCGAACCGGGGGAGGCGTTTCTCTTCATTAACGCGTAATGTCCCAGCCGCGCGCTTTCCATAATGCCGGGAGCTGCGACAGCTCGGTGAACGTGGTCACCTGAGGGTGGTCAATCGGCTTGTTATGCGGATCGGCGCAGAAATAAAAGACCTCCATCCCCGCGGCGATGCCCGATTGCGCGCCTGCGACGGAATCATCAATCAGAATGCAGCGCGGGGTATCCACATTCAGCGCTTTCGCCGCGTGGAACATCAGGTCCGGATCTGGCTTCCAGCGTTGAATATCGTAGCCGCTGAACAGCAGATTCGGGAAATGGTGCAGCAGGCCAGTTTTGCCAAGCGAGTGCTCCATCTTGCTGACCGGGCCGTTAGAAACCACGCAGACAGGCACGGTGACCGCGTCAAGCAGCTCCTTCGCGCCCGGAATGATTTCCAGCTCGGAATCAAACAGTCGCGCGACTTCGCCGCGAAACACCGGTTCCAGCGCTGCCTTGTCCAGCTTCACACCGTGCTCTTCACCGATCACATCGATAATTTCATAGAGCTTCATGCCTTTAAAACGTTTGAACACCTCCTCAAGATCGAGCGTGATGCCAAATTCTTTAAACATATGCACATACGCGCGCGAACAGATGACTTCACTGTCGACCAGGGTGCCGTCACAGTCGAAAAATACGGCTTCAATTTTGGACATGCGATTTCCTGTAACTTGCAAGTTTATCGTTTACTTAAGGCAGATTACCCCACGCAATCGTTGCCGTATAAGCAAATTCAATGAAAAAAAGTGTGTGATAACCGTCAACATTGTCTCATTTTGGTATAGGATAGCGACGAATTTTCCCTCCTTGTTCGGAAATTGATAATGAGCCAACAACACACTACCCAGGCGTCGAGCCAAGGGTTGCTTGAGCGCGTGTTTAAACTGCGTGAACATGGCACATCGGCACGCACCGAAGTGATCGCCGGTTTCACCACGTTTTTGACGATGGTTTACATCGTTTTTGTTAACCCGCAGATTTTGGGTGTCGCCGGGATGGACACCAGTGCGGTATTCGTTACCACCTGTCTGATTGCCGCGTTCGGCAGCATCCTGATGGGTCTGTTTGCTAACCTGCCGGTTGCACTGGCACCCGCGATGGGCCTGAACGCCTTCTTCGCGTTTGTGGTGGTGGGTGCGATGGGCCTGTCCTGGCAAATCGGCATGGGTGCGATTTTCTGGGGCGCGGTAGGTCTGCTGCTGCTGACTATCTTCCGCGTACGTTACTGGATGATTGCCAACATTCCGGTCAGCCTGCGCGTCGGTATCACCAGCGGTATCGGTCTGTTTATCGGCATGATGGGCCTGAAAAACGCCGGTGTGATTGTTCCGAACAAAGATACGCTGGTGGCCATTGGCAACCTGACGTCTCACAGCGTTCTGCTGGGTGTTCTGGGCTTCTTCATCATCGCTGTTCTGGCTTCCCGTAATATTCATGCTGCGGTACTGATTTCTATCGTTGTCACCACCCTACTGGGCTGGATGATGGGCGACGTGCAGTATCACGGCATTATCTCTGCGCCGCCAAGCGTGGCGAGCGTGGTAGGTAACGTTGACCTGGCCGGTTCGTTCAACATCGGCCTGGCTGGCGTTATCTTCTCCTTCATGCTGGTGAACCTGTTTGACTCCTCCGGTACTCTGCTCGGTGTAACCGACAAAGCGGGTCTGGTTGACGAAAAAGGTAAATTCCCGCGCATGAAGCAGGCGCTGTACGTAGACAGCGTCTCTTCCGTGGTCGGTTCGTTCATCGGTACCTCTTCAGTGACCGCGTATATCGAATCGTCTTCCGGTGTCTCTGTCGGTGGCCGTACAGGTCTGACAGCCGTTGTGGTCGGCATCCTGTTCCTGCTGGTTATCTTCCTGTCGCCGCTGGCCGGGATGGTGCCTGCTTATGCTACTGCGGGCGCGCTGATTTATGTTGGCGTCCTGATGACGTCCAGCCTGTCTCGCGTGAAGTGGGATGACCTGACCGAAGCGGTCCCGGCGTTTATCACTGCGGTGATGATGCCGTTCAGCTTCTCGATTACCGAAGGTATCGCGCTGGGCTTTATCTCTTACTGCGTGATGAAGCTGTTCACCGGTCGCCTGCGTGATCTCAGCCCGTGCGTGGTTGTGGTTGCGGTGCTGTTCGTGCTGAAAATCGTCTTTATCGACGCGCATTAATTGCCGTTGAAATGACAAAGCCCGGTAAGCGCAGACGCTACCGGGCTTTTTTTATCAGCGTTTTACACGCTGAATGTAGTCGCCAAATGCCGTCAACTGCCCGGTCAGATGGTCGAGCGTGCTCTGATCGACCACTTCGCCCGTCTGCTGATCGACTTTGCTTTGAATTACGCCGCCCATAAATTCCGGTTTGTTCATCACCATGGCATCAAGGAAGACCAGAATTTGCCGCAGGTGATACTGGCAACGTGCACCACCAATCGCCCCCATAGAACTGGTCTGGATAAGCACCGGTTTGCCGGACAGCGGCTGTTCAGGCAGGCGTGACAGCCAGTCGATGGCGTTTTTCAGCCCACCGGGCACGGAATAGTTATATTCCGGGGTCACAATGACCACTCCATCCGCCTCGCGAATCTGCTGAGCAATCTCTTCGATACGTGCGGGAAAACCGTCTTCCTGTTGTAAATCGGCATCGTACAGCGGAATGTCACCGATGGACGGTAACGGTAAAACGTCCATGCCCGCAGGGGCCAGTTTAGGTAGCGTCCGCGCAACCATCGCGTTAAACGATCCTTTACGCAAACTACCCAGTAACGTCACAACTTTCAGTGATCCAGACATAATGACTCCTTGCGATCGGGTCAGTTAATAATAAGGGCTTTTTCTGCTGGCAAGCTGGTGAAGCGCATCAGGCGGGAGGCGGGATCGTTAGCGCGTGTCTGCACATCCGGCAGATAGCGCCACCCGTTTTTGCTATCAAACTCCCAGATCTTGAGGCTCTCGATGGCCGGTGTTACCGCAACCGACCAGATCAAGACGTCCTCAGCATCACATAAAACTTCGACCTGAGCCAGTTGGGGAACCCGCAGTCGCCCGGCACCGGGCAGGAGTTGCAGCATGCCGGGGGAATCCTGCATTTGATTGAGGAGCTTTAGCACGCTTTGTCTCAGGGTTGAAAGCTGTGCCTGCGCTTCGTTTGGATCGTTTTGATTATTGATCCACAGCTGTTCGTTGCTACTGAATTGCCAGGATTTTTGTGCATGGGGGCTGTGAAAACTGCGGGTGGCGCGCTGTAACTCCATGTCCAGACCACACTCACCTTCGGTGGTTATCGCCACGCCAACCATATTTCCGGCGTAGGCCAGAGAGAAATGCGGTAGGCCAGGATCGGCAAATTTCGGGCGTCCGCTGGGCTCAATTATGATGTCCGGGAGTTCGCTGATGCCATAAAGCATGAACATCATTTCGGCGAGCAGTGCCCGCGAAGCCAGATAACGCGACTGCTGGTGTTCAGGAAGCTGTCGGGCGCTGTGATGACTGGCCTGGGAGAGTCGCGTTGAAACTAAACATCCCTCTGAGAGGATCCCTCGTGCAAAATGCGTTGCCATTTTCCCTCCGTGATAATGGTCTGATGCAGGAAACGATTAACAATATTATCGCGCATACCGCATAGGTTTTAATGCGGAAAAACGCCGCTGAAAAGACCAATACGGCCACTTTTACAATTTATTTAGTCAATACGTGTCCATCTACATATTTCCTGCACAATTCATTCAATTGGCAGCACGCGCGTCCAGTTGTAATTCACCTGCGCCAGTTTCAGCATCCCCTCGACGCTGCCGTAACGTTGCTGGCGATTTGCCAGGAAAAAGCGTCGTAATGATGGGGGCAGGTATTGTGCACGATAACGTAATAGCGTGGTGTGCCAGAATGGCGCAGGAAGTGGGGTGTGCGCATGGCGGTCAATCAGGTGATTGCCCCAGGGGGAGGCGAGCAGCGCATCGCAAAATTGCTGGCGTGCCTGCGGGCTTTGCTCATCAGGAATGCCTGCTAATAAGAGCTGACTCGGTAGTGCCACCAGGCGCAGTTCGCGAATATGTACCGTTCTTTGCCGCCAGCGATGCCACAGTTCCAGCAAAGAGGCCATGTTCTCTGGCTGTTCTGTGGCGGTATAGAGCGGCAGGGTTAGCGGAAGAAAGGTAAAGTGCAGGCCGTCGGCAGGCATAACGTCGGCCAGCGCATCGCCACGCGCCAGCTCCGCAAGCTGGTGGCGCAGTGAGGCGATGTCAGTGGACGGCACGGGCTGGATACCGCTGGCCAATGCCAGTTTGTGCGGGTCGTAATAGTCTTGCAGCATGACTTCGCCGCAATCAGTTGCCTTCTGCCAGGCAACCAGTGTGCGTTCGCTGGTCGCCTCGTAGAGCGCTGACAGTGCATCGATACCCCGTGTCATTTTTCAATAATGTCCTTCTCTTTTTCCTGCAAATCAACGTCTGATTCATACGTAAAAGAGCATTTTGACCAGAAGGGTTTGATTACGTATTTTGCTCCGCTGTATGGATACTGATCGTTTTTGTTTCTCTGTTCCCGCAGTAAATTATCGATTTCCAGCGCAATAATCTCTTTAACTTTGGAATGGTATCGCTGGAGTGAAATATCACTGATTTTTTCCGGTAGATGCAGGTGGCTATCTTCTTTAAGTTTTTTGTAGATACCATCTTTCACCTTCATACCCGCGCTTTCAGGGATACCTCTTTTCAGGTCATAGCATTTAAGGCCAGCGAGCCGTGCGGAAACACTGATTTTTTCTGTACGTGTCGGGTTAGGGCTAATCAGCAATACTCTGTTCTTCTGATACCACTTTTCGAAAGTTTGAATAAGGTTGAGACTCTCTTCATACGAGTGTCTGCCAGAGGCGTTAAATAACCAACTGTTTGAGCTATATCCTTTTCGTTCGTTGTCAGAGACAGGTGCTTTCTCTCCTTCAAACTCTTTTGCAGCCGCATCGCGATAAATACGAGTCAGGCAATCAGCAAGCGCTTTTGTCGCGTCATACAGGCTATTTTCCTGAATGAGTTCAAGAAGATTGTCTCTGCTTATGGATATCTGGCAGTAGTCGTTATCCCATTCCTCAGGTTTTTGCGTGCTGTCTTTCTCGCTGGTCTTTTCGACGGATGGCGTGACAGTGCGAAACTTCCAGATATAAGGGGTCGATTCCTGATATTTCAGATAGCACGTGATGCTCTCCAGCCATTTGCTGGTATGGAACGCAAATACTTTGCTGTACAGGCTGAGGATGTTTTCAGCATCATACTCTGTGGCGTTGTTGTTCATTTCCTCAACGAATCTTTCGCTGCCGGACTTTTCCAGAATATCTAAAATGGCGCGATAGCCCGTGCTATCTCTTATGTCGCCGTAATTGCTGGTGTGTACCGCTTCAAAGCAAGACAGCCAGGCAGGTAGGGGTCTGCGGTTGGATCGATATCCCTCGATAAGCCGAAAAACGGTCTCGGAAAGGATATGTAAGGCTTTAATATTGAAAAAATCATTAAGTTTGCTGATGAGCAATTCGCTTCTGGAATGAGCAATCGAGAGATCCTGGTGGGAATAGCCCATTCGTGCTTCCGCCGGTATTGGCGGGCAACTTGCTTTGCACTGAATTAGATAGTGTCGTCACGAGGATAAAAATCATTGATAATAGGGCCTTCTAATCAGAAGGCCCTATTATCATGACTA
>NZ_CBFFRL010000186.1:0-9134 GCF_965644215.1 Phytobacter sp. V69 | reverse complement strand
CGGGCATCGTGAAAAGTCTATGTCAAAGAAAGGGTTATGTTCTCATAATTGACGATTAAATCGCACCTTCCTTAAGCCAACTGCAGTGACCTGCTTACTATGACTTAAGGCACCTCGATGTAAGTAAGCATTCAGACTTCTGCTCTTCGCTCATAGCAGACCTTCTCCGTGCCAGGCCACTCACCGTCAAAAGCAGACGTGCCACCGTTAACGTCTTTTTCCCCCAGGAGCGGGTCGCGACGCAAACGGTGGTGCCGTTTATGGGCGCATGAGCGGTTCAACACCGATCCACTTTACTGTTTGCTGGTAGCAAAGTTTAAGCGGGGGTACAGCGACCTTCTGCCCGTCGACCTCAAGATCACCGAGATGGATGGTCCATTGGGTATTCTGGTACTTGTTATAAATTTTAAAGACCACATATGCTGAACCGTAGTCATCATTATTGGTGATTCTGGGTACGTTGCGGTGCACCTCATCACTGTTGATGTCATAAGGTGAAGGTCTTGCATACTTCATATTATCCTCGGGAAAATCATAGGGATATGATGTGGTTCCAAGGAATACGTCGGGACGTGCGGCAAGGCGCTTTCCATCCCCCAGGTCGATATAGGCCTGACGGGTATCCAGCATGATGGGTACAGGTGGCACTCCCTTACTTTCCGAACGCGAAGGGCGCTGTCGCCCTTTGTTATAGGCAATCAGCTGAACATAAAATTCCGGTTCTGCTTCGGGTCCCTTTACATTGGGGAGCGTAAAGGAAGCGCGCTTCTCAGGAACATATTGACCGGGAATAGCGTGATCGTAGAGATAGCTTTCAAGAATGATCTCTTGCTTGCCACTTCGGCTATCAACACTAAATTTATGCGCGCTTTCGCAAAGATCGATATACGCAGGCCTTTCCCGTGGATAAGGAACGCAGCCACCCAACAGCGTAACGGCAAGCGTGACAGCCCCACCCCATTTAAAATGTCTGGTCAATGACATAGCAAAATCCCTAAATAAAACATTCCATAAGGGTAGCTTAGGTGAATATTGCCTGCGTTCAACCTACTAACTTTGATCATGCCTGCCTGTGTGCCCGCACGGTGTACTACGCGGTGAATGATCTCTTAAATGACTCATTGAGATACAGAGTCTTGTTTACTTATCGTCACCGGGCCATAGACCATGAACACTCGCGTCGAACCTGACGAACCACTGTATCCGCCCTGTCCCTCATTGAGGTGACAGGCAAGCGCAGTAAATCCCCAGGCATCCTCCATGGACGCGGTAATTTTGCGCGTGGTGAGTTCTTCTCTGCCGTACTGCTCGCCAAAATCGCGGACTCGGCGGGCAAATTCACCAAGGGATTCACTGACGGAAGGATGGTCCCAGCCCCACAGCCAGCTGCCGTCGTCCGTGTTGTAAGTGCCGATGACCTGCACGGAGGCCGTGACCACCAGTGCTTTTTCATCGTGAGTGAAGGTGATCGTGCCTGAATCAAGATCCACGGCCCATGACGCCTCATCCAGGCCCCACATCTCCACCGCAGCCTGCGTGCGCAACTGCATCTCGTTATTCGCGCGCGCAATCGTCAGATCGGGTTCGACAAGCGCCACGTTATCGCCGTGGGTATTCTTCTCTTTACTGCCAAAAAACTTCTTTAAGAAACCGGCCACGTAAACCTCCTGTTCTCTCATTTAACATGAAATGGCGTTTGCCATGGCCGCTTCTTGTTCTTCACGATATCCACAATAGCGACCACAGCACTGCAGCAGCCGCCATTACATCACAAAGACTTACCCTCTTGCGCCTCTTTTTCGGCAGCTTCTACGTCACGATACCAGCGTGGGTGATGCTTCTTCGCCCAGCGGCGGCTGACTTTGCCTTCAATCATGCCGGTGATTGAGCCCTTCACCCAAAACGCCATATACATATGGATCAGAATGGCGTGAATCAGCACAATTGCCGCCGTCGCGTGAATCAATAAACTCCAGCGAACAAACGTAATCGAGAAATAATGGGCAAAGTAAGGCCGCCAGATAATAATGCCGGTGACCAGCAGCACAAAAATCAGGCTCATGATACTCCAGAACATCATCTTCTGGCCTGCGTTGTATTTTCCGACCTGAGCGACTTTATGCTCGTTGCCTTTCAGTACCTCAACAATCCCTTTGAACCACGGAATATCCTGTTTATCGGGAATGTTGTGATGCACAAAACGGACAAACATAAACATTAGCAGGACGAATATCAGCACGCCGAAGAACGGGTGCAGAATGCGCCCTACCTGCGGCGTGCCGAACGTTTCCGTTAGCCATTGTAGCGTCGGAAAAAACAGCGCGAAGCCGGAAAGCGACACCAGAAAGAAACTGATCACCACCGTCCAGTGACAGGCGCGGTCAATAAATTTGGTGCGCAGGATCATCTTGCTTTTACTCATGACCGTTCTCCTCTTCGTCGTCATCCGTCTCTTTGTTAGGACCTATGCCCACGTAGTGGTAGATAAGCCCGGCAAAGGTGGCAATAAATCCGGCGGCGGAGAGCGGTTTGAGAATGCCTTTCCATAAGTTAACCGGCGTGGCGATGTGCGGATCGTTTGGCAGGTTGTGATACAGCGCAGGCTGGTCTGCGTGATGCAGAACATACATCACGTGCGTACCGCCCACGCCCTGCGGGTTGTACACACCAGCGTTGCCGTAGCCGCGTTTTTTGAGTTGCACTACGCGGTTTTCTGCCGCGTTCAGCATCTCTTTTTGGGTGCCAAACTGAATCGCCCCGGTCGGACAGGTCTTCACGCACGCGGGTTCCTGCCCAACGCTGACCCTGTCGACGCAGAGCGTACATTTGTAGACGCGATTATCGTCCGGGTTCAGCCGTGGGATGTTGAACGGACAGCCGGCAATGCAGTAGCCGCAGCCAATACAGTGCTCAGACTGAAAATCCACAATCCCGTTTGCATACTGAATAATTGCGCCGGCAGACGGACACGCTTTAAGGCAGCCCGGATCTGCACAGTGCATACAGCCATCTTTGCGGATAAGCCATTCCAGCTTGTCGTTCTGCGTGGTTTCGCTAAAACGCATCACCGTCCAGGACTTCGCGCTCAGATCGGTTGGGTTGTCGTACACGCCGTTGCAGTAGCCCACCTCGTCGCGGATATCGTTCCATTCAGAACAGGCAACCTGGCAACCTTTACAGCCGATACAGATACTGACGTCGATAAGTTTTGCCACTTCCGCGCGGAAATCCCGCGCCTGAGGCGGCGGCGTCAGCCCATTGGTCGCTGAGCGTTTGATAACATCTTGTGATTGCATAGCCATGGGTTCCCTCCCTTACGCACGCTCAACGTTAACCAGAAACGCCTTGTACTCAGGCGTTTGCGAGTTGGCATCACCGACCGATGGCGTCAGCGTGTTGGCAAGGAAGCCTTTGCGCGTTGCCCCTTCAAAACCCCAGTGACAAGGAATGCCGATCGTATCCACCGGCTTACCGTCTATCGTCAACGTCTGCAGGCGTTTGGTGACCACCGCTTTCGCTTTGATAAAGCCGCGTTTCGAGCTCACTTTCACCGTATCTCCCGCCGCAATACCCTTTTGCGTAGCCAGCGATTCACCGATTTCGATGAACTGATCCGGCTGGGCGATGGCATTCAGACGCGCGTGCTTGGTCCAGTGGCGGAACAGCTCGGTAATGGAATAGGTGGTGGCAACATACGGGAAGGTATCTGCTTTCCCCATATTGGCGATATCACCATGGAAAATACGCGCCACCGGGCTGGAGACCACCGCCGGATGCAGCGGGTTGGTGCCAATCGGTGACTCAATCGGTTCGTAGTGTTCCGGGAACGGCCCGTCGTTCATTTTGTCGATGGAGAACAGGCGCGCCACACCTTCCGGGTTCATGATAAACGGCCCGACATTACTGCCTGGCGCGGCCTGGCTGTAATCCGCCACGTCCATCCCGCCCCATTTTTTGCCATCCCAGTGCAGTAGTGCGCGCCTGGCATCCCAGGGTTTTCCGGCAGGATCGGCGGAGGCGCGGTTATACAGGATTCGGCGGTTCGCGGGCCACGACCACGCCCAGCCCGGAGTGCAGCCAAGGCCATACGGGTCACTGTTATCGCGATTTGCCATCTGGTTGCCCTGCTCTGTCCAGCTCCCGCAGTACACCCAGCAAAAGCTGCTGGTGGTACCGTCGTCACGAAGCTGAGCAAAGCTGCTAAGCTGCTGGCCTTTTTTCGCGATCAACTGCCCTTTGTCATCATAGAGATCGGCCAGCGCCATCCCGTTTGCTTCACGGGCAATCTCTTCCGGATGTGGATCGTACGGGTCTTTATAGTTCCAGTTGATGTTCATCAGCGGTGCCGGGTTCGCCCCGCCTTCCTGCTGATAAAGCTCGCGCAGGCGCATAAACAAACGTCCGAGGATTTTCGCATCGTGCAACGCTTCACCCGGTGGCTCTGCCGCCGCCCAGTGCCACTGCAACCAGCGCCCGGAGTTGGCAATCGAGCCGTCCTCTTCAGCAAAGCAGGATGACGGCAGGCGGAAGATCTCGGTCTGTATGTCTTTCGGTTTCACATCGTTCATCTCGCCGTGGTGTTGCCAGAAGTTCGATGACTCGGTCACCAGCGGGTCGATCACCACCATGTATTTCAGCTTCGAAAGCGCACGGGACGATTTGTTTTTATCCGGGAACGCCGCCAGCGGGTTGAAGCCCTGCACGATGTAGCCATTAATCTTGCCTTCCAGCATCAGCTCGGCCTGGGTCATCACGTCATAGAGACGATCCCATTTCGGCAACCAGTCGTAGCCCCAGTTGTTCTCTGCGGTTGCATGTTCGCCCCAGAAGCTTTTCATCATGCTGATAAAGAATTTTGGCGTGTTTTGCCAGTAGTTCACTTCATTCACGCCCAGCGCAGGCGGGGTGATTTGCGAAATATAGGTCTGGTAGTCCGGCTGTTTTTCAGAAGGCAGTGGCATATAACCGGGAAGATTGGTCGACAATAGGCCCAGGTCGGTATAGCCCTGAATGTTGGAGTGACCGCGCAGCGCGTTGACGCCGCCGCCCGCCATGCCAATGTTCCCGAGCAACAGTTGCAGCATACCGGCGGCACGGATGATCTGCGCCCCGGCAGAGTGGTGTGTCCAGCCCAGCGCATAGAGGATGGTTGCGGTGCGATCCGGCACGCTGGTGCTGGCCAGAATCTCGCAAATACGCGTGAAATCGGCCAGCGATGTTCCGCACAGGCGAGTGACCATTTCCGGCGTGTAGCGTTCAACGTGTTTTTTCAGCTGGTTCCAGACGCAGCGCGGATGGTTCAGCGTGTCGTCACGCAGGGCATTACCTTGCCCATCAAGCTGATAGAACCAGCTCGCTTTATCGTACTGGCGTTTTTTCGCGTCATAGCCGCTGAATAACCCGTCATCAAACTGATAGTCATCGCGGATAAGCAGGCTGGCGTTGGTGTAATGGCGCACGTATTCATGCTGCACGCGGTCATTTTCCAGCAGATAGCGGATGACGCCGAGCAGGAACGCGGTGTCTGACCCCGCGCGGATGGGCGCATAGAGATCGGCAACGGCGGCGCTGCGGTTAAAGCGCGGATCGACCACCACCACCGTGGCGTCATTTTTGGTCTGCGCTTCCACCACCAATTTAAAGCCCACCGGGTGTGCCTCTGCGGCGTTGCCGCCCATGATCAGCACCACGTTGGCGTTTTTAATATCGACCCAGTTGTTAGTCATCGCGCCGCGACCAAAGGTCGGTGCCAGCGCGGAGACGGTCGGCCCGTGGCACAACCTTGCCTGACAGTCGATGGCCACCATCCCCAGGCTGCGGGTAAATTTACCGTCGAGAATGCCGGTTTCGTTACTGGCGGCCGAGGAGCAGAGCATGCCAGTGGTGGTCCAGCGGTTGACGGTCTGACCCTGCCCATTCTTCTCGATAAAGTTCGTATCGCGGTCATCTTTCATTAACCGTGCAATCCGGTTAATGGCCTCATCCCAACTGATACGCACCCATTTATCTGCACCCGGTGCGCGGTATTCGGGGTACTGCAGGCGAGTCTCTGCGTGGATATAATCCAGCACGCCTGCCCCTTTCGGACACAATGAGCCACGGCTAACCGGATGGTCCGGGTCGCCTTCAATGTGGTAGATGTTCTCTTTGACGTTTTTGGCGGTATCGCCAAGGCTGTACATCAGCATGCCGCAGCCCACTGAACAGTACGTACAGTTATTACGCGTCTCTTTTGCTTTTAAGAGTTTGTATTGACGGGTTTCCGCGTGAACGGAAAAAGATGATAAAAATCCGAGAGATGCAACAGTGGTTCCTGCCATACCGCCCGCGCAGATTCGAAAGAACTGCCTCCGGCTGAGCTCCATGTGTCCTCCAGCTTAAACTTAAGACATGAAAAGGGATGCAAAGTATAGGGTCAATTCGCACCGAAAACCATTACCACTATATGGTTATTGATACAGGTCAATATTTTGAATGTATTGAGGAAACGAGAAATTGATCGCCACGGGAAATGGGGGGGTTGTGTAATGCCTGTTTTCGCCTTATGACTGTTTAAAAGGATCGATACGCAAGGGAGTTATCGCGTCATGGCATTCGGATTTGTTACGCAAAAAGCGCTGGAGAACTGGCAACATGTTCCGCCTCATCTGCCACGTTTTCAGTTTCACGAACGGCACAGCGCCGTCATCCACACGCCCCACCCCGAAAAAATATTACCGCTCGTGGCCAGTTTTGAAATTCAGCAGGATGCGGTTGTCAGCGCATTGATGTCGATACGCAAACTGCCGCAAAAGCTCAGCCGCCAGAAACCGGCAAACCCCATCAGCCAGTTTGGGCTGCATAGCTTTACGCCGTTAGAAAACTCCGCCACCGAGCTTTGCTACGGGCTACGCGGGCAATTCTGGCGCAATGATTTTGGTCTGGAAGATATCCCTGATGCCCACGCCTATGCCGCGCCGCTACCGCCGGGCAATGCAAAGCTGCTGCTGCGCTATCAGTTGCAACCGCTCGCCGCCGATCGATACACGCTGTGTACGGAAACCTTTATGTACTGCCCGGATAAGTCGACACAGCTAAAAATGACGGGCTACTGGCTGGCTATCCGCGTGGGAAGCGGCTGGATCCGGCAGCGAACGCTCAGGGCGGTGAAACGTCAGTTGGAGAATATGGGTTAACCCTTCACACGTGGATATTGCGGTGTCAGTTTTCACGTTTGCGCAGCCCGGCGAGCAGCGCCTGAGTGGGCCGGGAAGCACTTCCGGCGTGTGAGCACACCAGCCCAAACTCGCGATGAATAGTGGGCGTCAGCGGCAACACGCACAGGCCACGCTGTTCTTCGGGCAGCGTGGATTCGGGTATCAGCGCAACCCCCATGCCTTCGCGCACCAGCACGCTCGCACTCATCCAGTCACGCACCGTTACCCGCACATCACTCAGCGCCAGACTCGCCTGCACCATTAAACTTTTACCATTCACCGAACAGCCGCCGGTTGCCAGAATAAAGGGCTGATCGGCCAGTTCCTCAAGCGTAATACCACGCGCTGTGGAACGCCGTGCGAGACGGTGGTTAGCGGGCAGCACCGCAACCCACGCATCCTGCCCTAATATCACCGCCGCACGTCCGGGCTCAGGGTTTAGCACCACGCCTAACTCGACGGTTCCGGCGGCCAGCCACTCTTCCACTTCTTCATCCGTGCCTTCCAGCGCCACCAGCTCAATCCCTGGGTGTAAACGCCGAAAATCCCACAGTAGCGCAGGCAACAGCGTCGAAATCACCGAAGGAAAGCTCGCCAGACGGATGCGCCCGCCGCTCAGGCCACGGCTGTCATCCGCCAGGGTGCGGATCGCGTCCAGCTGCGCCAGCATCGCCCGCGCATGATCGACCACCTGCTCGCCCAGAGCCGTTACGCCGACATGCCGCCGTTCGCGGGTGAACAGCGCAAACCCCAGCGAGGCTTCCAACTGGGCAATGGCCTGGCTTGCACCAGATTGCGTGATCCCCACGCTTTCTGCGCCACGCGAGATATTGCCGGCATCGGCGATGGCAACCAGCAGCCGCCAGTGCAGGAGGTTCATCATGATTATCAGTAGCTCAGCTAATACCTAAGAAATGGAACATTAATTTTACAGAATTACGCACGGCAAGCACAGTGCTTTACCGACCAGACAAGGTGCCACGTCATCAATGTTTAACGCCCAGGAGTTGCCATGAAGCTTTACTACGCCCCCAATACCTGTTCGCTGTCGCCGCATATCGTGTTGCGCGAACTCGATTTACCCTTCGAATTGATCAGGGTGAACAACAAAACGAAGAGAACCGCCGACGGGCGCGATTTCCTCACCATTAACCCCAGAGGGTATGTCGCGGCGTTAGAGCTGGACGACGGGCAAATCCTCACCGAAGGCCCTGTCATCGTGCAGTATCTGGCGGATATCAAACCGGAGAACGGGCTGATACCACCGGTCGGGAGCTGGGCGCGTGTGCGTCTGCAGGAGTGGCTGAACTTCATCACCAGCGAGATTCATGCCGGTTCCGCGCCGTTGTTTAATGCCGCGTTGCCCGAAGAGGCCCGGGAGATCGTGCGTACAAAGCTGTTCAGGCGCTTCGACGTTCTCCAGGACACACTTGTCAAAACAGACTATCTGGCTGGCTCTTCTTTTAGCGTTGCGGATGCGTACCTGTTCACCGTGCTGGGCTGGTGCACCTTTTTCTCTATCGACCTTAACCGCTGGCCCGCGCTGTCAGCCTTTATGACGCGTATTGAAACGCGACCTGCCGTGCAGGCGGCTTTGCGTGCCGAAGCGGCGCAGTAATTCTAAAATTGCGGGCAGCTTTTTGCCCGCCTGACAGAAGAAGATATATCTTCACAATGTGAAGAAAAGACCTTCCATTTTTCATGAAAATGTGTGTAAAAGTAAACAATTCTCAATGACGCTTAGCAGCCAAATAGTTAAGGCATACTTTATGGACAACAATGATCATATTTATGCGGAGATTAAAAAGGCTTTGCGTGAAGCCGCACCTCGCGGAAAATCGGCCGAAATGCATTTACAACTTATTAGATAGTGTCGTCACAAGATTTTAGCCCAGAGAGCGATGCATCTGATCTGGACGGCAGCGAGAAATGAGGCCG
>NZ_CBFFRL010000185.1:0-9143 GCF_965644215.1 Phytobacter sp. V69 | reverse complement strand
TCGTAGCGAGCCATAGTTCAATATGTTGTTGAAAAAGACAGTTACTATAACTCAGGTGATTAAGGGACACAGCCTAATGTTTATCGATATCGATAACTTTAAAGAAGTGAATGACCGGTTTGGCCACAAAGTGGGGGATGCTCTGCTGGTGACGGTGTCGAAAATCCTGAACGTTGCGACGCGTAAAACCGATACCCCCGTAAGTCTGGGCGGCGATGAGTTTGTGATTCTGCTGCCGGATACCACGCCGGAAGAGGCGCTCACCGTGGCAAACCGCATCATGGATTCCGCCGCCGTAATGAGCGTGAGCCAGGAACACGCCTTTCGCTGCACCCTCAGTATTGGCATTGCCAGCGCGACGCAGGGGATGCAAAACGTCACGGAATGGCTCAAAGCTGCCGATGACGCCCTCTATAAAGCCAAACGCCGCGGTAAAAACCAGATCTACTCACACTGACAAACGTGCTGAATACGCTAAGCTTTATTTTGTACACCGCGAATTGATCGTAAGGTCATTCCTATAATCGCGGAAAACTGCCGTATTGATTAGCGAGATAGGCACTTTATGAAAACTCCTGCAATTCCTATTGATGAGGAAAAACGTCTGGCGTCGCTGCGCGATTCCGGATTGCTTGATACAGGAACCAACGAACGTTTCGACCGCCTTACCCGGCTAGCGAAACGGCTGTTCAATGTTCCTATCGCGCTGGTCACGCTGGTGGGTGAAAATACCCTGCATTTCAAAACCAGTGACGGCGCTGCTCATGAGAACCTGCCGCGCAATCTCTCTTTTTGCGGGCATACCATCCTCAGTTCAACGCCGCTGATAGTCCATGATGCGGGGCGTGACGAGCGTTTTTGCGATAATCCGCTGGTGACAGGGGAATCCAGCCTGCGTTTCTACGCTGGTTATCCGCTGCATCTCCCCGATGGTGCACTCGCGGGCGCTTTTTGCCTTTTCGATCGAAACCCGCGCGACTTTACCCCCGCCGAGCTGGATATCCTTAAAGATTTCGCGCTGATTGTGGAAAATGAGTTTGCCGTGATGAGCGCAGCTACCACCGATGAACTTACCGGACTGTTTAACCGCCGTGCGTTTAATAGCCTGGTGAAATTCGCCATTAACAGCGCCCGTCGTCGCGCCGAACCCTTAGCGCTGGCGTGGCTGGATCTGGACGGTTTTAAACAGATCAACGATAACTGGGGGCACAGTGAAGGCGATGAAGCCCTGCGGTCGATGGCAAAAATTATGCGCGGGAGCTTCCGTGAAGCCGACCTGCTGGTGCGCTATGGCGGAGACGAATTTGCCGTGCTCTTTTCCGATACCCATGAGCAGGGGGCATGGATTGCCCTTGAGCATCTGGTTGAGCAAACCAAAGCCTAGAATTTGACTTCCGGCAAGCCCTGGAAACTGGCGTTTTCCTGGGGGGTGAGTGAGTTCGACCAAAATGGCAGTGGCGATGTCAATCCCTGGCTCAAGGACGCTGATTCCAAGATGTATGCCATGAAATCGGTAAACCACCGCGAACGCTAGCGCCATAACAAAAACCTCTGAAAATGGACGTTGTGTTAGCAAAATGTAAACCGCATAGTGGTTGTTTTTAAGGAATAAAAATGACCACCATCTCTTCAGTTCGCCCTCTTAGTGCCGATGAAATTCGCACCCGTATCGATGAGCTTTGTGATGTCCTGGAAAACTGCGTGCAGGGCGGTGCTTCCGTCAGTTTTATGCTGCCTTTTGGGCGTGAAAAATCCCGCACCTTCTGGCAGGGCGTAGCCGATAGCGTTGCCCGCGATGAACGCGTTGTGCTGGTGGATGAAAACGGTGAAGGGCAAATCAGCGGCACCGTGCAGCTGATTGTCGACCAGCCTGAAAACCAGCCCCATCGCGCAGACGTTGCCAAATTGCTGGTGCACGACCGCGCCCGCCGTCAGGGCATCGCCGGGAAATTGATGACAAGCCTTGAAACCGTCGCCCGTGACCATGGAAAAACGGTGCTGGTTCTTGATACCAGCAGCGGCAGCGGGGCGGAAACGTTTTATACCCAGTGCGGCTGGCAGAAGGTGGGGGAGATCCCGCGCTACGCCCTGATGCCGGATGGCGCGATGACCGCAACGAGCGTTTTTTATAAGTTTTTGTGATTCACGTTGAATTTTTGTAACCGCCGTTGAAAATGTTGTCCCACTTTGATCAAAACACGGGTTCATGGTCGAAAAGTTTGGTAAGTTATTACACCAATCTTCCTAGGTTGTATGACTAATCAAAAAAGGAACCCATTGTGAACACAGTTAACCGTCGCGATTTTCCCGGTGCTTCTTACCCTGAGCGTGTGATTCAGTTTGGTGAAGGCAACTTTCTGCGTGCCTTCATCGACTGGCAGATCGATTTATTGAATGAGCACACCGACCTGAATGCAGGTGTGGTGCTGGTTCGTCCGATCGACAGCAACTTCCCGCCTTCTCTGAGCACCCAGGACGGGTTGTATACCACCATCATTCGTGGCCTGAATGAGCAGGGCGAAGCGGTCAGCGATTCACGTCTGATCCGTTCCGTAAATCGTGAAATCAGTGTTTACGCACAGTACGATGAGTTCCTGAAACTTGCGCATAACCCGGAGATGCGTTTCGTCTTCTCCAACACCACTGAAGCCGGTATCAGCTACCACGCCGGAGATAAATTCGATGACGCACCGGCAGTAAGCTACCCGGCTAAACTGACCCGCCTGCTGTTTGAACGTTTCTCCCATTTTAACGGTGCAGCTGACAAAGGCTGGGTCATCATTCCGTGTGAACTGATCGACTATAACGGCGACGCGCTGCGTGAGTTGGTACTGCGTTATGCGCAGGACTGGGCGCTGGGCGAGGCGTTCGTGGCATGGCTCAACACCGCAAACACCTTCTGCTCCACGCTGGTTGACCGTATCGTAACCGGCTACCCGCGTGATGAAGTGGCGAAAATCGAAGCGGAGCTGGGCTACCATGACAACTTCCTCGACACCGCTGAACACTTCTACCTGTTCGTGATTCAGGGCCCGCAGTCGCTGGCGGCTGAGCTGCGTCTGGACAAATACCCGCTGAACGTGCTGATTGTCGACGACATCAAACCGTACAAAGAACGCAAAGTAGCGATCCTCAACGGTGCGCACACCGCGCTGGTTCCGGTGGCCTTCCAGGCCGGGCTGGACACCGTTGGCGAAGCAATGAGCGACAGCGAAATCTGTGCCTTTGTTGAGAAATCCATCTACGAAGAGATCATCCCGGTTCTTGACCTGCCGCGTGATGAGCTGGAATCCTTTGCCAGCGCGGTAACTGGCCGTTTCCGTAACCCGTACATCAAACACCAGCTGCTTTCTATCGCCCTGAATGGGATGACCAAATTCCGCACCCGTATTCTGCCGCAACTGCTGGCAGGGCAGAAAGCCACGGGCAAACTGCCTGCACGCCTGACTTTTGCGCTGGCCGCGCTGATTGCCTTCTACCGCGCTGACCGTAACGGTGAAGCCTATCCGGTGCAGGACGACGCACACTGGATCGAGCGTTATCAGCAGCTGTGGAGCCAGCACGGTGACCATCAGTTCAGTACCAGCGATCTGGTGAAAGCCGTCCTGTCCGTCAGCGACCACTGGGAGCAGGATCTGACCAAAGTGATCGGACTGGTAGAACAGGTTTCTCTGGATCTGGACGCTATCCTGCTGCAGGGCATGCGCCAGGCCGTAAAACCGCTGTGTTAATGAGCGGCCGTTAAGACGAACCCGGCCTGTGTCGAGAGGACTCCCCACAAAAAATGCGAGCACGCTCGGTTCCCTCTCCCTGAGGGAGAAGGCCAGGGTGAGGGGGAAAATGCGGCTCTGGTGATCATTCCGTTCACCTTATGTTCTTTGCCTTACGTGCCAGGGTGGCTCATCGCCACCACCCTGGCAACCCGGGCTCCCGGCCTGGAAAATCGCCGCTTCGCGGTCCACTCGTCTTATGCCGTCTGATTTTTGGGGCGGGGACCAGCCTGGATCCTTGTAGGCTATCCCCTCCGCCCGTTTCCCTGCGGGCGCCCCCGCTCAGCCGTCAACGCCTCATCGATTTTCAGCCGGACCCTTTCATGCTGTTACTTTTGTATTCTTATGGCGCGGTGTTATCGCTGTAAAACGTAATATTACTGGAGATTCCTCAGGGTCAGTGTCGGGTTTTCTTTTTTGTATAATTAGTTACAACATACTATTGATTTTGCCTGGATCACCTACATCAAAATCGGCGGAAAAAGAACAAAAGGTCTTCCAGGACGGAGGATCTTTCCTATACTTTATCGTGCCACACCAGTGCCGACGCGTTCGGCCAGGGAAAAAACCGTTGCTGCCGCAGTCTGGCGCAACACGAACGAAAGAGAGGGACAAGCAATGGAAAAGCTGGATAGAACGATTCCTGTGGTTATGGGGCTAGTCGTCAGTATCTCGCTTATCGCCACGGCATGGGATATCTCATTCGTCAGTACGTTGCCCTGAGTAGTTGCCTGAAAGGGGACTTGCTCCCCTTCAGGCCTTAAACCATTCCCGCGTTTTATCCGCCACCCGCTGCAGTAATGCCACCGCTTCTTCGCGACTGTGGATATTGGTATATCCCATGATCAATCCGTACCGTTTTTCAGGGCTGTTATACCACTCTGAAAGTGGACTGACCTTTAGCTGTTCTTTTTGCCAGATTTGCGCCAGCTGCACGTCGCCCACGTGATGGCGCAGAAAAGCGATAATGTGCATGCCGCCATCGTTAACCTGAACATCGAACAAATCAGGGAAGACCTGGTTCAGCGCATCAAGTACCATTTGTCGGCGCTGCTGATAGAGCGTGCGTATCCAAAATTTTCTTTACCGGCTCGACCCAGACCGGTAAGGCGATTTTACGCAATGCCGCCGACAATTTTAAACGCGTGACGCTGGAGCTGGGTGGCAAATCACCGACCCTGATTCTGGACGTTGCCGATCTGGCAGCGGCGGTTCCATTGGCAATTCAGGCCGGATTTATGAATAGCGGCCAGGCCTGCATTGCCGGGACGCGCATTCTTGTGCCGCAATCGCATAAAACCGAGTGCGAAGAGGCATTGCGCCGGGCGATTGCGGCAGTGAAATCCGGCGACCCGCTCGACTCGCAAACGGAAATTGGCCCGATGGTCAGCGAAAAAAAGTAGCAGCGGGTACAGGGCTATATTCGCCTTGGCCTGCAAGAGGGCGCGCGTTTGCTCGCCGGGGGCGAAGGGCGGCCGGAAAAAAGCGGTAAGGGCTGGTTTGTGAAGCCGACGCTGTTTACCGACGTGCACAACAGCATGCGCATCGCCCGGGAGGAAATTTTTGGCCCGGTGCTGTCGGTCATCACCTATCGCGATGATGATGACGCCGTGGCGATCGCCAATGACACCGATTATGGCCTCAGCGCGCTGGTGCTGGGCGCGGATGTGCAGCGGGCACAGCGTATCGGTGAACGCATTGCTTCCGGTCGGGTACAGATCAATACGTTGGCACATGAAGCGGGTGCACCCTTTGGCGGATTTAAACACTCAGGTATTGGTCGCGAGATGGGGCGCTGGGGGATTGCGGCATTTATGGAGCCGAAGGCGGTGGTTCGCTAACGCAAAAAAAGACGCCGGTTTCCCGGCGTCACCTGTTTTTAGCGGGTCTCTTGCATATTCAACTGGAAGAAACGCACGGAGTTACGCAACTGTTCGCTTTGCTCGGACATGGAGTGGGCGGCAACAGCGGCCTGTTCTACCAGCGTGGCGTTCTGCTGCGTCACCTGATCCATCTGGTCGATAGCGACGCTGATTTCACGGATCCCCTGATGCTGTTCGGTCGAGGCGGCGGAAATTTCCGCGACGATGTCGGTCACTTTATTTACCGAGGTAACGATCTGCTCCATCGCGCGGCTGGCGGTATCGGCATAGCGCGAACCGTCAGTAATTTTGTGTACGGTGCCTTCAATAAGCTGCTTAATTTCTTTAGCGGCGTTGGAGCTTTTCTGCGCCAGCGTGCGCACTTCACCGGCAACCACGGCGAAACCTTTGCCTTGTTCACCGGCACGGGCTGCTTCTACGGCGGCATTGAGTGCCAGAATATTGGTCTGGAAGGCGATGCCCTCGATCACGGAAATGATATCGACAATCTTCTGCGAGCTGTCGGAAATCTCATGCATCCGCTTGAGCATATCGTCCACCTCTTTGCCGCCTTTGACGGCGGTCTGTGAGGTTTCACGCGCCAGTTCGCTGGCACGGCGGGCATTGTCGGCGTTACTTTTTACGTTTTCCGTAATCTGCTGCATGTTGGACGAGGTCTGTACCAGCGATGCGGCCTGTTCCTCTGTGCGTTGCGACAGATCGTTGTTGCCCTGCGAAATTTCGCTGGCGGCAAGGGAGATCGACTCACTGCCGTGAATAATGCCATCAATGATATCGGCCAGTTTGCCATTCATAAATTTGATGGTTGCCAGCAGGCTTTGGGTGTCGTTGTCTTTCAGTTTGACATCGGCTTTCAGGTTACCCGCGGCAATTTCATTCATGATCGCCACGGCGTAGGACGGTTCACCACCCAACTGACGGGAAAGACTACGGGAGATAAACAGGGCGATGAACCCGGTGGCAATCAGCGCCAGCAACAGCAGCCCGCAGAAGGTGTACAGCGCTTTGTCGTAACCAGACTGAGCGATAACGCCGGCTTCTTCACCCGTGGCGACCTCTTTGTCCACCAGCGTGGCGAGATCTTTCATCAACTGGGTGCGGTATTTTGACGACACCGCGCCGCTCATTTTAGACGCGTCTTCCAGTTTACCTGCGCTGACGGCTTCGATGACTTTGGCGTTAACGTCGACGAAATTACGGAAATTATCGACAACTGTATTAAACAGCGCACGGGTATCTTCCGGCGCATCGGCGGATATTTTAGCGAACTGACGCTGTGCATTTAAGAATGTCGCCTGGTTTTGTAGCAGTTCACCACGATGTTGTTCGCGCTCAGCAGGCGTGACGGAGCCAATATACTGAATTTGCTGTAAGCGCATTTCTGATAATACCCCGCGCATTTCCAAGGTATATCGAATGCCCGGCATGCGATTTTCACGGAATTTATCAATATGGGTTTTACTGACGTTTAACTGGTAAATGGAGACGATACCAAGTATTAACATCATCGCAATAAGAATGGAGAAACCTGTCAGCAATTTTGCTAATACTGATGCCTGAGAAAGTCTTTTCATGGTGGCCATTTTATTTAATGAAAGGTAATAGGGTTATCGGTAATAAACGGAGAAATGTTGATTATTTTTAATTGATCCCAATCACATATTTTTAGTTTATTTTGACTAAAAAACGCCCTCTGGTATAAACAGTGAGAACGTTAAAAATGTAAATAGAATGAAAATGAAATGCTCAATATAAAACTGAAATAATATTTCAATGTGAAATAGTCAGGAAGGGAAATATCCTCTGGCGGAATGGTTTCAGCTATTAACTTTGTCCTGACAAATTACTTAGCAAAACCTACCGGCAACTCATCGGCCCATTTGGTGGCTTTATTCATCATCTCCGTCACCGCGGCTTCAGGCAGCCCCATGTTCTGCGCCATATTGCTGGCATCTTCCCACAGGCGCTGTTCGTAGAGCATAGCGAGGCATACATATTGATAAAGCACGCCATTCTGATGCTGCAGCGCGGTGATCACATCCTGCGACACTGCGATTTGCGCCATCAGATCCTCCAGCGGCATTTCGAGGATAACGTCCAGTAACGAGAACAGGCCAACCATAAATGCTTCGTTGGATAACTGGTGTGAAGGGGTGCGGGCCGCCGCCAGTTCGCAGAATTTGGCGCGGATCAGACTCAGGTAATAGATTTCGGTGGTTTTGACGGTTTCGAATGACGTTAAGCAGGCCACCAGAACAAAGCGGCGCAGTTCATTAATGCCCAGGTAAACCACAATATCTTTCAGGGATTGATTGCGGAAACCCGTAATTCCCCTCGTGTTATACAGGATATTCTGCGCATAACGCATAATTTTGAAGGACAATGACACATCGCGTTTGAGCAGGTCTTCAATACGATTCAAATTTGGCGATTCGACGTTAACTTCCTGCATAAGTTTTAAGGCAAAGGCGCGGTTGTGCATCAGTTTGTTTCTTTTTTGCACAACGGGTTTGCTGAAAAAATAGCCCTGAAAGAGGTGGAACGCCATTTTTTTATAGGCTTCGAACTCCTCATAGGTTTCCACTTTTTCGGCCAGAAATACCACGTGACGTAACATTTCGCGTCTACTGTCTATATAAGCAGCAATTTCTTCCCGGGTATTTTTCTGAATATCGAATTTAATAATATTAATATAGGGAATAAACACATCCCATTCGGTGCTGAGTGAAAAATCATCCAGCGCGATGCGAAAACCCTGGTTCTGCATCCGTTTTACAGTTTCGAGCAGAATCTTATCGGGGTTAGAGGTTTCGAGGATCTCAATGACAACACGATTTTTGGGCAGGGTTTCGGCAAGACCGTCGACCAGTAATTGATGCGGAAAGTTAACGTAAACGGAGTTGTTCTCATTCTTTCGGCCAATCGGCGCGCCAAAAAACTGCTCTTCGATCAGTTGTGTGGTTGCCTGTTCCGATGAAACATCAGGGAAGCGGTTTGTCATGCTGTCCCTGAAAAGCAGTTCATACCCGACAGTATTTAATTTGTTATCAAAAATCGCCTGTCTGGCCACAAAAGAAAACATTCATTACCTCACCAATCCGCACGCCTTACATAACTCTCCATAATACAAGGTACATTAACGGCGCAGGTAAATGAACCCGTCTATGCAGCAAATTCTTTGCTTATGATTGTTAAAAATATAGGGCAGAAGCGGGATATTTAACAATTTGCGAAAGGGAAAGAAATAAGGCCTTACACAAGGGTAAGGCCGGAAAGTTAATGAACATCGAAACAGGCCTGTCGTTCACAGCATGCGTCACAGCTGGGTGAGCGGCAGATGAGTTCCCCTCAGAATGCACACAACGCTGGCGATAAAAGAACTTCTTCCAGCGCATATTGTTGCTGTTCATCTCCACTAGATAGTGTCGTCACGAGGATAAAAATCATTGATAATAGGGCCTTCTAATCAGAAGGCCCTATTATCATGACT
>NZ_CBFFRL010000184.1:0-9167 GCF_965644215.1 Phytobacter sp. V69 | reverse complement strand
TAGCGAGCCATAGTTCAATATGTTGTTGAAAAAGACAGTTACTATAACTCAGGTGATTAAGGGACACAGCCTAGAAGTGATATTTAAATCTTACGCGCGCACCATAACGGTCTTTATTATCATGCTCTTCATCCGTGCTGATACGTGACCAGTAGGCGCCCAGATAAACATCAAAGTTATTCATTTCCATCACATCGCGAATACGATACGAGGCGTGAACGGTATTAATGTCATATTTCCCTAAAATAAAGCCATTCGCGCTATTCACATCAACATTATTAATATTGAATGCCTTCACGTCATTTTTTGCGTAGATATAACCCAGTTCAAAGTCATGCCACAATCCGTTAATACCGGCGCTGAAATCTTTCTCGTCGGTGGCATCCATATACGCGGTGCTGAGGTTCACAATCATCCCGTCAGTCGGGTTAGATTTTTGCCCGTTCCAGGTCAGCGTTGCCCCGTAGCCATTACGTTTTGACTGATCGACGAATTTGCCGTCGCTGCCCGTGTAGCCATAAGCATTGTTAACCACGTTGCTTTCCATGGCGATAGCGGTGGTCACGTCCCCCATGGTGACGGCAATAACCGGACGTACGTAGATGACGTTTTTCTTGTTTTCCAGAGAGTTACCGTGGTAATCGCTGTCCTGGAACAGTTTGGTGCCGTCACGGCCGGTGGTGTTAACCTCGAAATAGAACGGCCCGCTCGTTTTGCTCAACTGGATGGCCCCGCCGGAGCTACGGCCGCGCCCTTCTTTCATCATGTAGATGTAGCCATAGCCGTCATCGTAGAGATCGTTGGCGGTATTGCCCGAATACTCAATGTAGGTATCCTGGTTCAGCGGGAACATGTCATAGGCTTCGTAGCGCCCAATCTTCACCTTCCAGTCATTCTCCTGACCGAAGAAGAAGGCCGCATCGTCAAGGTTCATCGAGCCGGAGAGATCCGCCAGCGGTTGTACCGTGAAGCCGGCAAATTTGTTATTGGCCGCCGTACGATAGCCGTCCAGGCCAATCAGAATACGGCCATTCACATCCCAACGCTCAGCATCACCGGCTTTCCAGTCTTTACCGGTGCTGGTTTTCAGCGAGGTGAGCTGGCCGGTACGGCTGGCCCCGTCGACATTAAATTCAACGTCGCCGTACAGTTTCAGGCTGCCTTCCGGGGTATCGAAGGTGACGCCAGAGATAGCCGGAGCGGATAATACGAATAACGCACAGAGGTAATGTCTATATTTCACGATAAACTCCTTTGTTATTTTAAATGCGTAAAGCTACGCCTTGTGAAAGGCGTATTAATACGTACAGGTTGTTTTTATAAAAAATATTTTTGTGAAAGCGAAATAAATTCAGGGTAACTGGCACACTTACATAAATTATCAATAACATCATCATCGAGAATATTGGTCAGATAATCATAAATCAGCATACTGTCGACAAATGCATCTTCACTGATTGCGAGCATAAAGACTAACTTCACATTTTTACCCGGGTCCCACTCAATACCTTCCGGGAAAATAGCGACCGTCACCATCGTGCTTAATGCCACCAGACCAAGAGGATGCGGAATAGCAATTTTATCATCCAGTAATGTTGACGCGCGGGCTTCGCGTTCCAGTACCGATCCTAAATAATGCTCATCCACTCTTCCTTTCTGTGCTAATTGCGCAGAGAGAAAGTTAATCAATGATTCTTTGCTGTGCACATTACTGTCGAAAACAAAAAAGTGATCCGCAGAAAAATAGTTGACCATCGCCTCCGGCGGCGAATTTTCGGCGGCTAAAAAATACTTCATGTTTTCCAGCTGCCAGCGTTCCGGCAGCGGCGGTAAGGTAATGACCCGCTTGTTCTTCTCTTCAATCGCCACCAGGCTGATGACAATGCTCTCTTCCACCTCCTGCATCGCTTTATATTGCTCAACGGAGATACATTTCGAAATCGCGATGGTCGGGTACATTCTGACGATCTTCTGGCAGACGATACGCGTCGAGGCCCCGCCCTGATCGCTGACCACCAGCGCGCTGATATTTTTCCCTTCATCCTTGAGGTGGGTATCTTCAAGGATCGCACCAATGTGCATCACCAGATAACCAATCTCATCGTCGCTGATGGGGCTGGAGAAAAAGTGCTCGAGTTCGCTAAATGCCGCCAGCGTCATCTCATACATCAACGGGTAATGACGCTTAATTTGCTCAATCAGCGGGTTAATAATGGTGATGCCGTTATTCACCCGGATGCGCATTGCTTTGATATGATTAAGCAAATTTTTGCGCGACAGCTCGTCGTAGCTCACATCGCAAAACCAGGAGGCGCTGACATAGCTTAAAAAATGGTTCATCACGGTACGTTCAGCATCGCACTGCCCGTGGTCGTCCACATGTTCCGTGGGTGCTGCGCAAAACGCGGCGAGGTTCATTGCCATGTAATCCATTTCGCTTTGCGGCACGCTCACCACCGCATCGGCCAGTAGTGTATGCAAAATGTCACAGGCGACCGTTTTCCACTGCGCCGCACAGCCATCGAACTCGTAATCCAGCAGCCAGTTGCCGCGCCGGATGCGCTCGCAGGTGATGCCGCAAATCAGCGTGAAAAAGCGCAGATTGACGTCGCTCACCACAAAGCCGTGGTTAACAAAATAGTGGCTCAGCGACTGCTTAATATCGGAAAACACCGCCGCTGAACCGAAGATATCGTGGTAATCCTCTTCGGCCTCTTTCGAGCGCAGCAGGTGATCGTAGATGCAGCGGCGAAAGGCAATTTCGCTGCCCACCAGCTTCAATTTGTCTGCACTTTCCGAGGCAATAGCAAGGTCATACAGGGCAAAATGACGCTTGAGTAAGGCAACATCATTGCGCAGGCTGTAGATACTGATAAACCACGTCGCCTCAAGCTCCTCAAGTGAAATCCCCGCGTCCTGGCATAACAGCGCCGTTAACAGCGCCCGGCGGCGTTCTGCGGTTGAGCGCGTCTCTTTCCACGGGCGCTGCGAATGTTCCAGCAAGGTGTTCAGCCCTGCCGGGTTATCCACCTGTATTGAAAAGCCTTTCTTGCGGTCATAAATGAGACTGTTACCCTGCGTGGCGATAAGATCGCCAAGCTCTTTCAAATCGCTGCGGATCGTTCGCGTCGACACATTCATCTCTTTGGCAAGAGAGGCCTGGGTGACGTTTCCTTCCGCAATCTGCACGAAAATATCTCTGACGCGTTTGTTGGTAAACAGTCTCATTTTTCTCTCTTTATTCTCTTTCTACGTACAGGGTCTGAACATCATTCGGCTTGAGGAACGCTCTTTCCTGCATGGCAGTGTGCTCGTCGAGCATCACGAAACGCGCCTTCTCCAGAGCAGTAATGGCTGCCAGTGCGTCGAGGTT
Source organism: Phytobacter sp. V69 (assembly GCF_965644215.1). Taxonomy (NCBI): domain Bacteria; kingdom Pseudomonadati; phylum Pseudomonadota; class Gammaproteobacteria; order Enterobacterales; family Enterobacteriaceae; genus Phytobacter; species Phytobacter sp. V69. The sequence goes on along the minus strand of NZ_CBFFRL010000184.1, from coordinate 5,794 downwards.
CGGGTTGTAAAGACGCACAATCAGCCCGTTCCCCTGCTCTGCGCATTTCACCACGCTGGCTAAGGCATCACCTGTCCCGGACGGCAGCGTCAGCACACTGTGCTGCTGCGGCCAGGTGCGCGCTTCATCACTCAGGCAGAAACGCAGGCGACCGTTGAGGAAATCGCTGTCCTGATACACCGGGAAGGTGGTCAGGAAGGCCTTCGATACGCGGGCATGCTGCGCCTCATCAAACGCTCCGCTGTACAGACGCCAGCCGAAGACGAAGGACAATGGACCCAGAAGCTGTGCGTCCGGCGTTTCGACCACCGACTCGCCCGATGCGCGGCCTGGACGGTAGAGCAGGTTCTCTTTGCCCATAAAGCCAAAGGTGCGGAACAGGGTCAGGGCGATGGTATCGAAGTTGTCGCCGATAATTTCATACTCGCGCACCCCGTTGGTGTGCAGCGTGAAGCCGTGTTTGTCGTCATGCAGGTTGACGTAGCTCTGCATCGGTTCAATGGAAATCGGCTTTTCATGCCAGTTTTCCGCTTCCCAGACGCGCAGCGCATTGCTTAACTGCACCGGACGGGTCACCACGCCAAACAGCTGATCCGCATAGGACATGTTAGCCATGATGTCGGTCGCGAAGTGCACGCAGAGTCGGTGGCTCAGCACGCTGTTTTCGACATCCACGCTAAAGCGGATCATGTCGTCATGTTGCAGCGTGACGTTCACGCTCAGGGCCATCTCACCAGAGGTCACGCCACGGGCGCGCTCATCAAGATTCCCCGGCACGGCCAGCACATAGTCGAGCTGCAGCGACTGATTAAGCGAGGTTTTACGACGACGTACCTGCGTCAGGCAGCCTTCGGAGGTGATAAACATGTCGCCACGCGGCGGCGAATAGTTATAGGAGTCGCCGTCATCACCGTTTTCCACAAACAGCATCTGGCGGGTGTAGCGCTTACCGGTGGTTTTGTGGGTGATCGCCAGCAGGCCGTTCTCTTCCACGTCAATGCGGTAGAAGGCATTCTCGATAACCGACGCGTCGTCAGCCTCTGGCTTGCTCTCGCCATCGGCGGAAAAATCAAGATACCAGCGGGTATAGCCGAGCGCAGGCAACTCGCTGCAATCCACGGTCAGCATCGTGCGCCAGACCTGTTCCGGCTTGTGCCAGGCTTTGCCTGGATTCAGGCGAATGGTTTGATTCAGCACGTAGTCGGTAAGCTCTTTTTGCTCGTCAATAACATAGGGTAACGCCTTGCCCTGAGCGTCACGCAGGGTAAACGGAATACCCGGTAGCCACGCTTCGAAGGTCACCTGCGGGGCAGTTGTATTTGTTAACGGATTGAAAACGGTGAAAGTATAATCGTGCGCTCTCGGGATACGAATACTTATCAGCCGGGTGTGCAGCTCAAGCAAATTCACCGCCAGGTCGCGCGCCTGCTTATAGCGGAAGAACACGTCCTGGTTGGTATCATCGCTGTTGCAGCCGCCAATGCTGTCGTGTGCCGCGTTATAGAACATCAGCTTCCAGATATCCGCAATCGCCCGTGCGGGGTAGTCATGCCCCAGGCTGCGGCTGATCGCCAACACCGGCTCCAGGGTGTTCACCAGTAGCGCTTCAATCTCGTTATTCAGCAGCTTGAGATCGGCGCGGCAGGAGAAGATCGATTTATGCACACGCGAGTGCTTCGCCTCAGTCAGTTCGCCCTGCAACACACGCACATCGGACGCGGCCTCTTTTTCCAGCGCTTCCAGGAAGGCCAGCGGGCTGCCGATCTGATAGTGGCGCGTGTCATCACATTCGTTAAATTGCGCCACCAGCGCCGGTAAGTTTTCGCGTACCGGGGCCTGGTCGAAGCCGTGCGGGTAGAGCAGATGCTCGCGGCGGCTGCGGGCTTCAATCGGTGCCATTTTCCCGTCGAGGAAAGCTTTCATGGTTTCCGGCGTTTCATCCAGCAGGCCACCATAGTGATAGCCCCACGGCATCTGCACGGAGAAGACGCGATCGCCATTGTCACCCTGCCAGACAAACTCGGTCTCATGCAGCGTGTTGTCGGCAATCCCACGCCAGAACAACGCGTGGTGAATACCGAACTGACGGTAAATCTGTGGCATGTTGCCACCCTGACCAAAACAGTCAGGGACATAGCCGAGCAGCATTGCATTGCCGGCGTCTGCCGCCACTTTCATGCCGTAATAGAGGTTACGTACTACCGACTCCTGGTGGATCACCAGTTGATCGGTTTGCGTGTACCACGGCCCGGTGAGTAGACGCTTTTCAGCAATTAATTTGAACAATACGTCACGGTCTTCTGGCGCCCATTGCAGATAGCTTTCAATTAACGCACTTTGCGCATCCAGGAGGTAGCAGGGAAAATCATCATTATTCTCCAGAATACGGATCACGTTTTTAATATGGTTAAACAGATAAATACGTGAGCGTGATGATGTAAAGTACCACTCCTGATCCCAGTGAGTATGACTGTAAATATGTACGGTCTTCGATTTCATACAACTTCTCCCATTACGCAAAGTGCGAAAATTAATCAAATTTTATTTCAATCTCTTCTGCCGGGGCTTTATCGCTGGATTTCAGACCGGGTTCTTCATCATTAAAATTCACCAGCATATTGGCACCGAAGGCAATAACCGCCGTACCCACTAACGCACCGATGAAATAAGCCCAGGGATTTCCGACGGTGAAACCACCATATAACCCACCTAACGGCGGCATAACGGGATAGGCTTTTAACAGTGCCACGGTGACCGCGCCAAGCGTCCCTGCCAGCACATTCAGTGGAATTAAGCGCGCCGGGTTTTTCAGCGTAAACGGAATGGCCCCTTCGGAGATGCCGAGAATCCCCATAATGACTGAGCCATTACCCGCTTCTTTCAGCGTCTGGTTAAAATTATCCGGACGTAAAAAGCGTGCGGCGGCATAACCCAACGGGGGAATAATGATCGCAACGTTAACCAGAATAGCAGGCAGATATACGCCGCTTAAAAACAGGACGTTCGCCGTTCCCCATGCTGCTTTATTGACCGGGCCGCCGAGATCAAAACAGATCATGCCGCCAAGGACCGCGGCCAGTAATACGGTGCTGGTGCCGTCTTCGGTCATGCGCTGAACCCATGCCATCAGCGAGGTATTAAGCCAGCTTAATACGTCACCCAGTAACAACAGCATGATAACAACCTGCAGTCCTACGGTAATAAAGGGCAGGATAATTAACGGTACAGAAGACGCCGCGGAACCGGTAATCTGGATTTTGCGTGAAACCCATTCAGAGGAATACCCCGCCAACAGGCCGCCGATCACCGCCCCGAGGAAGCCAGATCCGGTCAGAGAGGCAATAAGCCCGGCGGTGAAACCGGCCGCCAGCCCCTTTTTACCCGCCACCGAATACGCCACATAGGCACCGAGAACATAGTTCATCAAGCCAATGATTTTAAAACCAATATCTTGTGTAAGGTACAGCCAGTTTGGCAGGCCGTTGCTGTGGGCGAAGGTGTCCAGATTAGACTCACCGATCGCCAGACCAATAATTTTGGCGACCGCGACCATGAGGGAACCGGCAATAATGACAGGCAAAGCAAAGGAAATACCTGTCATAAGATGATTCTTTATATCTACCATTATTTTTTTCATAAAATCACCAGGGTTATTTGTTCCGGCGAGCCTCAACGGCGGCTACGCATTTGGTAATAACATCAGACGCATGGCTAACACATTGACCAATTTTGACGCGGATAATGACCTTCCCGGCAAAACGGTCTTCTTCTTCAATGGAGCGGTCAGCGGCAATTAATACAAAATCTGCGGCGGCAATCTCTTCCGGGGAAATTTTATTCATGATGCCCATGGCACCCTGCTGTTCAATTTTTACCTGGTGGCCCAGGCGTGCCCCTTCTTTTTCAAGAGACTTGGCCGCCATTGGCGTATGCGCTAATCCGGCGATACAGGATGTGACTCCAACAATATTCATGCTTCCTCCTCAATGGCGATGCGTGACTTCATGTACTGAAATAATTCTTCTTCATCATTAACGGCGAATAATTGATCTCTGAATTCGTCATCAATAATTTGACTGGCGAGGCTATTGATAATTTGCAAATGCAGCACTTTGGCACCGGATTCAGGCACCAACAGGCCGAAAATAATTTGTACCGGCTGGTCATCCAGGCTTTCCCAGTCGATAGGCTGAGCCAGGCGAATAAAAATAACACCGGCTTCTTTAACGTTGACCGTTTTGGCATGCGGAATAGCAATCTGATTTTCAAAACCCGTGGAATATTGGTTTTCACGTTCCCACAGATCCGCTTCGATGATATCGCTATTGTCGGCCCATCCTTGCTTTACGGCATGCAATGCCAGAAAACGGAAGATCTCCTTCTTATCCTGAAATTGTTGGTCTAAGAAAATATTTTCTCGTGCAATCAGCATATACGTACATCCTCATTCGCATATTTCTTCAATTAAGTTGAGTGAGATACTAAGCGGAATTTTGTCACGATTCAGACAGGCGATTTCCGCCTGCAACAGGAAACGTGTTCTACGTGAGGGAAGAAAAGAGCGAGGCAGATCAAAAAAGGCGGTTACTTTGTGAAGCAGGTCATATTTTAACGCGGAAATTTGGCCATTTTTAAGCGGAAATCTGTGACGAAAAAGGGTTTTGCTGCACGTCAGTGCACATAAAAAAGGGTTGCCTGTGCTGACGACAGACAACCCTGAAAATAACAGGTCATTTATTGAAGCGGGCTTATGCCCGCTTCGAGTAGCTGAATCTGGAGCAATGTCTCCTCGTCGGAAATCAGCTTGTCCTGACCATTAATAAGCGTTTCATACACCGCGTCATAATAACGGGCATAATCGCCCGGCTCGGTGACTATTTTTTCCTCATGGAATACGCCATCATCGTCCATCCAGGTCAGTACGCCGTATTCGTCCGGCGTATCAAGGCCGAAATCCGGGCTGCCGGGCAGATAGAAAAGCTTCAGATGATGCTCCTGCTTGTCTTTCGTCTGCTTAATAAACATCCCTTTCTGCCCATAAACCACAAAGCTCGGGCGCTCTTTTACCCGGAAATAGCTGGATTTCACCGAGACTTTCAGCGTGTCGTAGTGCATATCGATATCAAAGTAATCGTTCATACGCCCGCGGCCCAATAGCTGGCGGACGTCATAATTCACGCTATCCGGTTTGCCAAAATAAGAGATGACCTGATCGAGCGTATGGCATCCGTGTCCGTATAAATACGAGTCTATTGCGCTGAATTGCTGCGCCGATTGCGGAACCTCAGGACGGTAGTAGTCATAGTGCATTTCCACTTCCAGCAGCTCACCCAATTTCCCGGAGGCAATCACCTTCTGGGTCGTGAGGAAATCACTGTCAAAGCGGCGGTTCTGATAGCACTGAATGAACAGCCCTTTCTCTTTCGCCAGGTCAAACAACGCCTTCGCTTCGGCATAAGTTTGCGTAAACGGTTTTTCGACAATGCAATGTTTCCCGGCCTCAAGCACTTGCTTTGCCAATGTATAGTGAAACGCCGAGGGGGTCGTGACCACCACCAGCGCGATTTCCGGGTCTTTGAGCAATACATCAAGGTTAGTGGTGTATTCAACGTCAGGTAGCGGCGTCCAGGCACCACGTTTCGCCGTTGTGGAATAGATAGTTTTAGGCTGTGTCCCTTAATTGCATAACCTCTTGTAAAACAATCGGATGCAACCCAGCTTCACCATTGAAAGATAATTCCTCGCCGTTTTGTCGTAACGTGTTGCAATGCGCCGGTATTCTTTCAGGCGACCA
>NZ_CBFFRL010000183.1:0-9178 GCF_965644215.1 Phytobacter sp. V69 | reverse complement strand
TAGTGTCCATGTTCGTGAAAGTGTCCATGGTAGAAAACACGGGCAAAAATAAAAGACGGTCTGGATGAGACGCTTACCATTGAGGGTAAAAATTTGCTGGATTTTTTTAAGATTAATAAATTCAGGGTTAAATAAAAGGCGCCAGTTTTGGCGCCCGATAATTACAGGAAGAAGGGGCTGGGCTGGAACAGTCGCTCGACATCGGTAATAAATTTTTTATCAGTAAGGAACATAATGACGTGGTCTCCTTGTTCAATACGCAGATTGTCGTTAGCGATCATGACATCATTACCCCGCACGACGGCACCGATGATTGTGCCAGGCGGCAGCTTAATTTCATCAATCACACGTCCGACTACGCGCGACGTGCTCTCATCACCGTGTGCCACGGCTTCAATTGCTTCGGCAACCCCACGGCGCAGCGATGAGACTCCGACAATATCCGCTTTACGCACATGACTCAGCAGCGCAGAAATGGTGGCCTGCTGCGGCGAGATCGCAATATCGATCACGCTACCCTGTACCAGATCGACATACGCCTTACGCTGAATCAGCACCATTACTTTTTTGGCACCCATTCGCTTCGCCAACATGGCGGACATGATATTCGCTTCATCATCATTAGTGACGGCGATGAACAGATCCATTCGATCGATGTGTTCTTCTGCCAGCAGCTCCTGATCGGATGCATCGCCATAAAACACAATGGTGTTCTGGAGTTTTTCTGCCAGCTCTGCTGCGCGTTGTAGATCGCGTTCGATCAGTTTGACGCTGTAGTCTTTTTCAAGACGCATTGCCAAACCGGCACCGATATTCCCGCCACCAACCAGCATGATGCGTTTATAGGGTTTTTCCAGGCGCTGCAATTCACTCATGACGGCACGAATATGCTGTGAAGCGGCGATGAAGAAGACTTCGTCACCGGCTTCAACAATCGTTGAGCCCTGCGGGCGAATGGGGCGGTCATGACGGAAAATTGCGGCGACGCGAGTGTCGATATGCGGCATATGTTCACGCATGGTCGAGAGTGCGTTGCCGACCAGCGGCCCACCATAATAGGCTTTGACGACGGCGAGGCTGACTTTTCCTTCGGCGAAATTAACGACCTGCAGTGCCCCTGGGTATTCGATCAGTCGATAAAGACTGTCGATAACCAACTGTTCCGGGGCAATAAGGTGGTCGATAGGAACGGCTTCGGAATGAAATAACTTGTCTGCATCGCGCACGTAGTCCGGTGAGCGGATACGCGCAATACGGTTCGGCGTATTAAACAGCGAATAGGCCACCTGGCAGGCAACCATATTCGTTTCATCCGAGCTGGTTACCGCAACCAGCATATCTGCGTCGTCTGCCCCAGCTTCACGCAGCACGCGCGGGTGCGAACCATGCCCCTGGACGACGCGTAAATCAAACTTGTCCTGCAAACTGCGCAGACGATCGCCGTTAGTATCCACGACGGTGATGTCATTATTCTCACCGACCAGATTTTCCGCCAGCGTACCGCCGACTTGTCCCGCGCCCAGTATTATGATTTTCATCAGCTGCGACCCGTTATCCCAATCATTGTTTGGAAAGCTTAGCGTAAAAGAAGCCGTCGCCTTCTTCGGCGCCTTGCAGATTCTGCTGGCCCGGTTGCTCTGACGTTCCCGTCACGCTTAAGTGAGCATCTGGTGTGCGTTTAAGGAACGCGGCAATTTGCTGGCTGTTCTCTTCCGGCAAAATAGAGCACGTGGCATACACCAACGTCCCGCCAGGCTTGAGATGCGGCCAGATGGCATCAAGAATCTCTGCCTGTAACTGCGCGAGTTCGTTGATATCACGGTCACGACGCAGCCATTTGATATCCGGATGACGACGAATAACCCCGGTTGCTGAGCAAGGAGCATCCAGCAGAATGCGGTCAAACAGCTGTTCGCCACACCATTGTTCTGGATAGCGACCATCACCCTGCTTAACGGTCGCCTTCATACCAAGACGTTTGAGGTTGTCATAAACGCGTGACAGGCGTTTTTCATCGACATCGACCGCCAGTACGTTAGCCTGCGGAGCGACTTCAAGAATATGGGTGGTTTTCCCCCCTGGCGCACAGCACAGATCGAGGATCTGTTCACCGTTCTCAGGCTGCAGATAGCGCATGCAACCCTGAGCTGACGCATCCTGTACGGTAACCCAGCCCTGCTCGAAGCCTGGTAAAGCCAACACCGATGCGGGCGTTTCCAGACGCACGGCATCTGGATAATCCGGGTGTGGGAAACCAGTCATGCCGGCTTCGGTCAGCAAGTTTAACCAGGCATCGCGGGTATGGTGGTTACGGTTGACGCGCAGCCACATCGGCGGGCGTTGATTGTTGGCCTCAAGAATGGCTTCCCAATGTTGCGGCCAGGCATTCTTGATGCGTTTGACCAGCCAGGAAGGGTGTAAAAAACGCAGCTCGCTTTGGGAAAACTCAGACAGCAGCTCTTCCTGACGACGCTGGAACTGGCGTAACACCCCGTTAATCAAACCTTTAAGCTGAGGACGTTTGATAACTACTGCGCCTTCGACCGTCTCGGCCAGCGCCGCGTGTGGTGGGATGCGGGTATGCAGAAGCTGATAGAAGCCAACCATAATCAGATAGTGTACGGTACGCTGTTTGCCCGTTATTGGGCGTTCCATCAGCTGTTGAATCATCCACTCCAACTGGGAGAGCGTGCGCAGCACACCGAAGCACAGCTCCTGCAACAGTGCTTTGTCTTTATCGGCGACTTTTTGCTGCAAAGCGGGCAGGACGTTGCTTAACGACTGCCCCTTTTCGACAACCTGTTCCACGGCCTGTGCCGCCATACTGCGTAAATTAAGATGTTTTTTCATAACCGCAAAAATAAAAATGCCCGGAGACACCGGGCTTTAAAAGATATGAACCGTCAGAGTAGACGGTTTCCGGGTTTGAACCACTCCCGGCGTGAATTCAGCAGATCCTGCGCACTCATCGCTTTTTTACCCGCAGGCTGTAGCGATTCAAGATTCAAAATGCCATCAGCCGTTGCGACCTGGATACCCTGTTTATTGGCTTCAATAATGGTACCGGGTTCCGCTTTTATCTGAGTGTTTATTGCTGACGCCTTCCAGACCTTAACAGGCTGGTCATCAATGACGATATAGCTCATTGGCCACGGGGTGAACGCACGGATGCAGCGCTCTAGTTTTGCGGCGCTAAGCGTCCAGTCGACGCGTGCTTCTTCTTTGCTGAGCTTCTCGGCGTAGGTAACCTGCGTTTCGTCCTGAACCTCAGGCGTTGCTGTACCGGTTGCAATCTGCGTCAGGGTTTCAAGCAGCCCCTTCGGGCCAAGTTGTGCCAGCTTGTCGTACAGTGTTGCACTAGTATCTTCGGCAGTAATCGGGCAGGAGAGCTTATAAAGCATATCGCCCGTGTCCAGGCCGACATCCATTTGCATGATAGTAACGCCGGTTTCCGCATCGCCCGCCCAAAGAGAGCGTTGAATTGGTGCTGCGCCACGCCAGCGTGGGAGCAAAGAACCGTGCACGTTCAGACAACCCAGGCGTGGCATCTCCAGAACCGCTTTCGGCAGGATGAGGCCATAGGCAACAACCACCATCACGTCAGCTTGCAAATCGGCAACGAGCTGCTGATTTTCCTGCGGGCGAAGGGATACGGGCTGAAATACCGGAATCCCTCTCTCTTCTGCCAGAACTTTGACCGGGCCTGGCATCAATTTTTTGCCACGTCCGGCAGGGCGGTCAGGCTGAGTGAATACGCCAACAATCTGATGCTCAGAAGAGAGCAGCGCGTCAAGGTGACGCGCTGCAAAATCAGGTGTGCCGGCAAAAATAATGCGTAGTGAATCTGACACGTGGATTCTTATCCTTAAGCTCGCGCTTTCATACGATCAAGTTTTTCAACTTTCTGGCGAATACGTTGTTGCTTCAGCGGCGACAGATAATCGATAAACAATTTACCGACCAGGTGATCCATTTCATGCTGGATACAAATAGCCAACAGGCCATCAGCTTCCAGCTCGTAGGTTTGACCTTCGCGGTTCAGCGCGCGAATTTTGACTTTTTCAGCACGCGGAACAAGTGCGCGCTGTTCTGGAATAGAGAGGCAACCTTCTTCAATTCCAGTCTCGCCGCTTTTTTCCAGCAGTTCTGGGTTAATTAACACCAGTTGCTCTGCGCGGTCTTCCGAGACATCAATAACGATAATACGTTGATGAATATCTACCTGAGTTGCCGCCAGGCCGATACCTTCTTCCGCGTACATCGTCTCGAACATATCGTCGACGATACGCTGAATTTCTGCATTAACTTCTTTTACCGGCATAGCGACTTTGCGAAGACGCTCGTCCGGAATATGTAACACTTGCAAAACTGCCATAAATATCCAGAGTCGTGTTCAGGAGTGAGAAACATTATTCCCTCTATTCTAGACAAATCCCCCCCCGATTGACAGCATCGGTGACCAATCGCAAAGATTGGGCGAGCTACTTATGGCTGGGACGCAGATGACTTCTACGGAAATATGGTTGCGCCTGATATATACAGGCGATCTGTTTGGCGACGGCATGATCAGGGCGGCGCAGTGCCTGACGAAAAGCGGCGCGATTGATGTTGAGGCTCTGACATCTTGTGGCCTAACGACAAATCAGGCCAGACGTTTTCTGGCAATGAGTCCGCGGGAAATCGAGGAGAGCCTGCTTTGGCTCGAACAGCCGCAACACCACCTTATTCTGGCCTGCGAGCGGCAGTACCCTCAGCCATTACGGGCGATTGCAGATTACCCGGGGGCGCTTTTTATTAAAGGTGATCCAGACATACTGGCGAGCCAGCAGCTTGCTGTGGTTGGCAGTCGTGCTCATTCCTGGTACGGCGAACGCTGGGGAACACAGTTTTGTGAGACATTGGCCCGAAGCGGGTTGACCATTACCAGTGGCCTGGCGCTTGGGATCGACAGTGTGGCCCATCGCGCAGCACTCAACGCACAGGGCAAAACCATTGGTGTACTGGGACATGGTCTTTTTACTGTGTATCCACGACGCCATGTTTCTCTCGCTGCCGATGTCATCGCCAATGGTGGGGTGCTCGTCTCGGAGTTTTCCCTCAAAACCACGCCTTATCCGGGTAATTTTCCGCGGCGTAATCTCATTATTAGTGGGCTTAGTCGTGGCGTGCTGGTTATCGAAGCCGCTTTACGCAGCGGTTCATTAGTTACCGCGCGCTGTGCGCTGGAACAGGGGCGAGAGGTTTTTGCGTTGCCCGGACCGGTAGGCAATCCAGGCAGTGAAGGGCCCCACTGGTTGATACAGCAGGGCGCGCTCCTGGTCTCCTCGCCAGAAGAAATCCTGGAAAATTTGCAATACGGGCTACATTGGCTGCCAGCAGGTAACGAAAATTCAATTTATTCACCAGATCAAGAAGAGGTGGCATTGCCATTTCCCGAGCTCCTGGCTAACGTAGGAGATGAGGTAACACCTGTTGACGTCGTCGCTGAACGTGCCGGCCAACCTGTGCCAGTAACCGTGGCTCAGCTACTTGAACTGGAGTTAGCAGGGTGGATCGCAGCTGTACCCGGCGGCTATGTCCGATTGAGGAGGGCAAGCCATGTTCGACGTACTAATGTATTTGTTTGAGACTTACATCCATAACGAAGCTGAAATGCGAGTGGATCAGGACAAACTGGAACGGGACCTTACCGACGCTGGTTTTGATCGTGAAGATATCTACAACGCGCTTCTGTGGCTTGAAAAGCTTGCTGACTATCAGGAAGGCCTCGCCGAACCGATGCAGCTCGCTTCTGACCCACTCTCCGTGCGTATTTATACGCCAGAAGAGTGTGAACGGCTGGATGCCAGTTGCCGGGGATTCTTACTATTCCTGGAGCAGATTCAGGTGCTAAACCTCGAAACACGTGAAATGGTGATTGAACGTGTGCTGGCGCTGGATACGGCAGAATTCGAACTGGAAGACCTCAAATGGGTTATTCTGATGGTTCTGTTTAATATTCCAGGGTGTGAAAACGCCTACCAGCAAATGGAAGAATTACTCTTTGAAGTGAATGAAGGTATGCTGCACTAATCATTTTTGCAGCTTCCAGAGTCCTTATGGCCAAATCAGCACTGTTTACGGTGCGTAACAACGAGCCCTGCCCACAGTGCGGGGCTGAACTTGTTATCCGTTCCGGCAAGCATGGTCCGTTTCTCGGGTGCTCTCATTATCCGGAATGCGATTATGTTCGTCCGCTGAAAAGTCAGGCGGATGGGCACGTTGTCAAAATTCTGGAAGGGCAAAATTGCCCTGTTTGTGGTGCAGTACTGGTACTGCGTCAGGGGCGGTTTGGGATGTTTATCGGCTGCAGCCAATATCCTGAGTGCGAGCATACTGAGCAAATCGACAAACCTGATGATACCGCGATCACTTGCCCACAGTGTCAGTCCGGGCACTTGATCCAGCGGCGATCGCGATTTGGGAAAACCTTTCACTCCTGCGATCGTTACCCCGATTGCCAGTTCGTCATCAATTTCAAACCTGTGGCTGGGGAGTGTCCAACATGCCACTACCCGCTACTTATTGAGAAAAAAACGGCGCAAGGCATCAGATGTTTCTGCGCCAGTAAACAATGTGGAAAGCCGGTAACGGCGGAACAGACCCGTGAAGAATAACCTGCATTTGGATCCCATCGCTGCTGCGGTGGAGGTCCTGAAAAATAAAAACGTCATCGCATATCCCACAGAGGCTGTTTTCGGTGTCGGGTGTGACCCGGACAGCGAGATTGCCGTAAACCGTCTGCTTGAGTTGAAACAACGTCCGGTCGAGAAAGGACTTATCCTGATCGCCGCGCATTTCGAGCAACTAAAGCCATATATAGACGACAGCATGTTGAGTGAAGCCCAGCGGCAGGCCATTTTTGCCTGTTGGCCAGGACCCGTCACATTTGTCTTTCCGGCCAAAGCTACCACGCCGCGCTGGTTGACCGGGCGTTTCGATTCCCTGGCTGTCCGCGTTACCGATCACCCGCAGGTGATTGCGCTCTGTGAGGCATATGGCAAACCGCTGGTATCAACCAGCGCGAACTTAACCGGTTTACTCCCCTGCCGAACGGATGACGAAGTACGCCAGCAATTTGGTGCCGATTTCCCGGTCCTGGAAGGTAACACTGGTGGTCGCCAGAATCCGTCTGAAATTCGCGATGCCCTCACCGGCGAACTTTTCCGTCAAGGTTAATTCTATGGAATCCTACGCTGTATTTGGTAATCCAATTGCACATAGCAAATCGCCGTTCATTCACGCGCAATTCGCGGTTCAGTTAAAGATCGAACATCCCTATGGTCGCGTACTGGCGCCGATGGATGATTTTGTGAATACGCTTGAAGCTTTCTTTGCAGCGGGGGGGAAAGGCGCCAATATTACCGTGCCTTTTAAAGAGGAAGCCTTCAGCCGGGCGGATGAACTCACCGAACGTGCCGCGCTTGCCGGGGCGGTAAATACATTAAAGCGTCTCGAAGATGGGCGCTTGCTGGGTGACAACACTGACGGTATTGGTTTATTGAGTGATCTGGAGCGATTGTCATTTATTAAGCCTGGTTTTCGCATTCTTCTGATTGGTGCGGGCGGTGCCGCGCGCGGCGTACTGCTACCTCTCCTTTCACTGGATTGCGCAGTGACGATAACAAACCGGACGTTGGCGCGTGCGCAGGAATTAGCGACGCTCTTTGCACATACCGGGAGCGTGAATGCGTTTGCATTATCCGAGCTGGCAGGCCATGAGTTTGACCTCATCATTAACGCCACATCCAGCGGTATTGACGGGGGGATTCCTGAGTTACCGGAATCTCTCGTCCACGCGGATCTTTATTGCTATGACATGTTCTATCAGAAAGGCTGTACGCCTTTCATTGCCTGGTGTCAGCAGCATGGCGCGCAGAGATGTGCCGATGGTTTGGGAATGCTGGTGGGGCAAGCCGCGCATTCGGTGCTGTTGTGGCATGGGGTTTTGCCAGATATAGAAACCGTCATTAAACAGCTCCAGCGAGAACTGTCGGCATGAATCAGGCTATTCAGTTTCCCGACAGGGAAGAATGGAGCGATGCACAGCAGGCGGTTTGCTTTCCTGCCCTGGTCAACGGTATGCAGTTAACCTGCGTCTTACCTGGAGAAATTCTGGCGGAACGGTTTGGGGGCGATTCGCCAGCGCAGTGGCTGGCGTTGTTCTGTGAAAACCGCTGGGATTTGGAAGATGAAGCCGAGCAGTTGATCCGCGAGCAGCAGGAAGACGAACAAGGTTATATCTGGTTATCCTGAGCCAGATATTCATCTTTCCATTTCACATAGTTGTTCGCCGAGTACGTTAATCCTGCGATCTCTTCTTCTTTTAGCGGGCGGATCTGTTTTACCGGGCTGCCAAGGTAAAGATAACCGCTTTCAAGGCGCTTATTCTGTGGAACCAGGCTGCCCGCGCCAATCATCACGTCATCCTCGATAACCACGCCATCTAATAAAATGGATCCCATTCCGACCAGAACGCGGTTACCGATAGTGCAGCCATGCAGCATCACCTTGTGTCCTACCGTTACGTCTTCACCAATGATCAGCGGGTTGCCTTCAGGGTTGTAAGAGGATTTGTGCGTGACGTGTAATACGCTGCCATCCTGGATATTGCTGCGCGCGCCTATCTCTACATAGTTGACGTCACCACGGATAACAACCAGTGGCCAGATACCGACATCAGCGGCAATACGCACATCGCCGATAACGACGCTGGTGGCATCGACCATGACTTTTTCACCGACCTGGGGATACACATTTCTATAAGGACGTAAAACTGCGGACATAGCTACCTCAACAAAAACAGGGTGTGAAGAAGACTTTGGTAGCAATAGCGGCCTTGTGCAAGCCTTTTACTTATCAGAATGTGAGCAGATCGTACGGGATCTGGACGAAAAGAATGGAAAAGCAGCAGTCAGAAAAAAAGATCCAAAAAACGCTTGTGCTAAAAGTTTGGATCCCTATAATGCGCCTCCATCGACAAGGCGGATGTGAATCACTTCACACTAAGTAGCCGGTTCGGTTGAAGAGAAAAACCTGAAAATAAACGGTTGACTCTGAAAGAGGAAAGCGTAATATACGCCACCTCGCGACAAAGCGCTAAAGCGCGTCGCAACTGCTCTTTAACAATTTATCAGAC
>NZ_CBFFRL010000182.1:0-9366 GCF_965644215.1 Phytobacter sp. V69 | reverse complement strand
TGAAAGTCTGATGTTCATGGTCTGAGCATGATCCCCTGACAGCATGAAATCAAGCAGTTTCAATGATCACGGGTATAGACAGGTTAATTAGAAGATTATTAAACAAATACGGATATAACTTGTCGGGTGGCCGTATTTTTATTTACCACCACCCGGCGAGGAATTAATGACTTAAAATCTGTTCAAGGAACTGTTGCGTACGGGGATGTTCCGGCTGACTAAAGAAACGTTCCGGCGGCGCGGTTTCCACTATCTTGCCGTCAGCCATCAGGATAACGTTATCCGCCACCGTCCGGGCAAAGCCCATCTCATGGGTGACAACAATCATCGTCATCCCGCCTTCAGCAAGATCCAGCATCACATCCAGCACCTCTTTGATCATCTCCGGATCCAGCGCAGAGGTAGGTTCGTCAAACAGCAGGATTTCCGGCTCCATACAGAGCGCACGGGCAATAGCCACGCGCTGCTGCTGTCCACCTGAGAGCTGCAGCGGGAATTTATGTGCCTGACTGGCGATATGCACTTTCTCCAGATAATGCATGGCCAGTTCTGTCGCCTGCTTCTGCGTGAACTTACGTACCAGCGTTGGCCCGAGAGTCAAGTTATCCAGCACGCTCAGATGCGGAAAAAGATTAAACTGCTGAAACAGCATGCTAATGCTCTGACGGATGCGATTGATATTATGCACATTGTCATTCATCTCAATGCCATTAACCCAAATCTGCCCTTGCTGGTGCTCTTCCAGGCGGTTAATACAGCGAATCAAGGTTGATTTTCCGGAACCCGACGGGCCGCAAATCACCACTCGCTCCCCTTTTGCCACGTTTAACGAGACATTATCGAGAACCTGAAACTTACCGTACCACTTACTGACGGCGTTGATTTCAATGACGGGACGTTGAGACATCAGGCGTTTCCTTCTGCGGTGCGGCTGGCATCAATGCGTTTTTCTACCCAAATGGCGTAGCGAGAAAGCATAAAGCCAAAAACAATATAAATGGCGGAGATAAAGAGATAGGTTTCGATGTAATAACGGCGCCATTGCGGATCCTGCATCACCGCACTGGTGGCAGTAAGCACATCAAAGAGGCCGATAATAATCACAAACGAGGTGTTCTTCATCGCGGCGATAATATGATTCGTCACTGCGGGCAGGCAGATACGCATCGCCTGCGGCAGGATAATTTTGGTGGTGGTGTGCCAGTAGTTGAGGTTCAGCACCGCCGCCGCTTCATACTGCCCACGCGGCACAGACTGTAAGCCACCGCGGATGACCTCTGCCTGATAACAGGCAAAGAACAGCGCGATGCCGACGATAATGCGTAGCAGCTTGTTGATTTCCATGTCCGTGGGTAAAAACAGCGGGAAGATATTCACCGCCACAAACAGAATGGTGATCAGCGGTACGCCACGCAGCCCTTCAATGAAAATGACCGACAGACCGCGCAGAAACGGCAGCGGTGAACGGCGTCCCAGTGCCAGCGCAACCGACGCCGGCATGCCGATAATCACCGTGCCGGAAAAGAGCAACAGCGTGAGTGGCAAGCCGCCCCAGTCGGCAGAAGACACCGGGACCAGCCCAAACGCCCCGCCGCTCATCAGTACGGACATCACCACCAGCGATATACCCCACAGTGGCCAGAGAAAGCGTGAATGCCAGCAGGCCGGTGACAGCGACAGCACCACACTGACAAACCAGATAACCATACATAGCGCGGGTCGCCACTGTTCATCATAGGGATAAAGGCCAAAGAGAATCGGTCGATATTTTTCGCCAATCACGGCCCAGCAGGCCCCTGCGGCAGCACGGCACTCCGCCACGCCCCCTGCAAAGACCGCATCGGTGATCCCCCAGTGCAGCAGCTTTGCGCCGATAAACGCAATGAGCAGCAGCAATCCCAGCGTCAGTAGCGACTGAGCAAGGCTGCTGAATAGATTCCGACGTAACCATAAGATTGCCGCGTGTTGCATCGTTCTTTCCTCAGCGCTCTTTAATGGCGACATAACGGTTAAACAGGTTCATCAGCAGCGACGTCGAGCCGCTGATAATCAGATAGACCACCATCATGATGGCAATCGCTTCCAGCGCCTGCCCGGTTTGGTTCATCAGGGTGTTGGTGATATTGGCCAGTTCCGGATACCCCACCACCACGGCAATGGAGCCGTTTTTGGCAAGGCTGACGTACTGGCTGGCCAGCGGCAGCACCATCACCCGCATGGCCTGTGGGATGACCACGTGGCGAATTGCATGCCAGGGGGAAAGCGAAAGTGAACGGGCCGCCTCAAGCTGCCCTTTCGGTACGGACTGGATCCCGGCGCGGACAATTTCGGCAATAAAAGCCGACGAATAGAGGGCAATCCCCAGCAGCAACGCGGTGAATTCCGGGCTGACGGTAAAGCCCCCCTTGAAGTTAAAGCCGCGCAGTTCCGGCTGATTGAGCGTATGCGGTGCGCCAGCAAGCCACCAGACCAATACTGGCAGGCCGATAATCAACGCCACGCGCACTTTCGCCACCGGTACAATAAGTCCCCGCTGTTCACGCCAGCGGCGGGCCATCGCCGAGAGTCCAACGCTTAATCCTGTGGCGACCAGAAGTGCGTACAGGGCCCACAACCAGCCGGGATGGCTTTGCAGCACCGTCATCGTCAGACCACGGTTGGTCAGATAGCCAAATCCCGCGAGATCAATAGCCTCACGCGGTGACGGCAGATTGCGGATCACCACCGACCAAAAAATGACCTGCAAAATCACTGGCACATTGCGCAACAGTTCGACATAGCCTTCCGCCAGTTTGACCAGCAGCCAGTTTTTCGACACGCGCCCCAGACCGCCCCAAAAACCCAGCACCGTTGCGAGTACAATCCCGCAGACCGTCACATACAGGGTATTGAGCAGACCCACCAGCACCGCACGGGCGTAGCTGTCGCGCGGGGTATATTCAATGAGCGTTTCGCCAATCGCAAACTGGGCGCTTTGATCCAGAAAGCCAAAGCCGGTAGCAATGCGCTGAGTACGCATATTTTCCACCACGTTGCTATAAAGCCACCAGGAGAAGCCTACCAGCAGCAGCGCGAGTAAAAGCTGATAGCACCAGGCACGGGTGGTTTTACTTCCCAGCAGTACGGAGAGGCGAAGCCCGGCAGCTCTGGCAGGCGGTTCGGATGACAAAATGTAGGCGTTGTCGGTGTGTTTCATGTTTTCAGCATCAGAGAAAGACATCATCAGATCGTCCCCCGCGCAGGGGGACGCATCAATTAACGGATCGGTAAGCCGTACAGCAGGCCACCGTCGGTCCAGAGTTTGTTTAAATCGCGATCCAGCGGTTCGCTACTTTGCGGGCCAAAGTGGCGGTTGTAGATATCGCCATAGTTACCCACCTGTTTCACGATGTTGTAGGCCCACTGCTTATCGAGCCCAAGCTTCTGACCAAAATCGCCGCTCACGCCCAGCAACCCCTGCACATCCGGGTCGGCGGATTTCAGTTGTTCATCCACATTTGCCTGGCTGACTTTCATCTCTTCGGCGTTAAACGTCGCGTAGACCACCCACTTAACGATGTTGAACCACTGGTCATCGCCTTTACGTACCGCCATCGCCAGCGGCTCTTTTGAGTAGATGCCTGGCAAAATGACATGGTCTTCCGGTTTTTCGGCGTCGAAGTTCTTCACGCCAGGCAGCGCCACTTTGTCGCGAGCAATGGCATCACAGCGCCCTGCCAGATAGGCGGCGACGTACTCTTTGTTGTTCTCGATCACAACCGGGGTGTAGTGCAAATTGCGGGAGGCAAAAATCTGCGCCACGTTCTGTTCCGTGCTGCTGCCCGGTGTGATACAGACGGTGGCACCATCCAGATCTTCGACCTTTTTCACGCCGCTGTTGGCACGCACCATAAAGCCCGTGCCGGTGTAGAAGTTAGGCGGTGCAAAGTTCAGCCCCAGCGACACATCACGGGTCAGCGATGCGGTGATATTGCGCGACAGAACATCCACTTCGCCGGACTGGATTGCCGGGAAACGCTGGGCGGTGGACAGCGGCGTAAAACGGACTTTTTTAGCATCGCCTAACACGGCGGCCGCCACTGCCCGGCAAAAATCGACATCCAGCCCTTCCCAGTTGCCTTTACTGTCGATAGCGGAAAAACCGTGACGGGCCGGGTGCACGCCGCACACCACCTCGCCACGGGCTTTAATTTTGCTCAGAGTATCGCCACTGGCGGCGGGTGTCTCTTCGGCCAGTGCCTGGCCTGCCAGAGTGGTAAAAGCCAGCAGCAAGGCTGAGGCAAAAAAAGTGTTTTTTTTCAACATGTCCGTTCCCTTTAGCTATTCATCATTAGTCTTTGTTAATTTTCACCTACGCGATGTGCAGGTCTTTCTATGCTCTTTGTTTCGCCAGAAGGTTGGCAAAGAACGAATTTGTCAGAGCAAATGCGTAAATTGTCTAACGCAGCCAACCCTGCACGCCCTGCCACAACAACTGCGCACTGAGCAGCAACATCGTCAGGCGAAACGCGACGCGAAACAGCTTTTCCGGCAGGTTGTCGAGCATGCGGGTGCCAAGCCAGGTGCCCAGCGCGCCGCTGGCAATCATCATCGCCAGCACCGGCAACCAACTGGCCCAGGCAAATCCCATCAGGCCGAATGCGAGGATCTTCAGCCCGTGCTGCAACACCATGCAGGTGGCATGGGTGGCAATCAGCGGCTGTTTTTTCAGCCCCTGAGAGCTGATAAGCCCGGCGACCATCGGTCCGGTAGCCCCGACAATCATCGTGCCGATACTGCTTATCCCCCCGCCGATGACAAACAGCAGGCGGTTAAGTGGTTTCGTTTCGCCCCGCTTGCGCCAGATGGACCAGAGGATAAAGAGCCCCAGCGCAATGCGTGCCAGACTGTCCGGGATGATTGCCGCAACCGGTGCCCCGACAGCAATGCCCACGGCGCTGCCAAGCAAAAACCACAGCACCAGCGGCCACACAACATGCATACGCTGAATAAGGGTGCGACTAAAATTCGACCCCAGTTGCACCATGCCGTGTACTGGCATCAGGCTACTGATAGGCATACCGATGCCCATCACCGCCAGCAACACGGTGCCACCACCCAGCCCCATCGCCGCCGTCAGCGCCGAGGTGAGAAAACTGCACGCCACCATCACGCAGGCGAACAAGGGCGTGATTTCCGCAGGGATCCATTGCCACATCATCGGCCCCACACTCACCGGTAGTCATCGTGCAGCAGGCGCTGGTAAAGCGACTGTGCGGCGTCTGCGGTCAATGCCCGTCTGGCGCAATCGAGGAATTTCTCTTTCAGCAGTCCTTCTGGCAGCGGGAATTTCGCACTGGAACCCCGCGCGCCCTCGATCTTCTTGTGGAACTGCCGACCGTCCGTGGCGGTGAGGGTTACCCAGGCGGTATGGGTCACCGCCTCATTGTGCGTTGTGAGTTCCACACGCCCCATCAGCGTCTGGGTCTGCGGGTCGCCGAACCGGGCGGTATCGATAAAATCATCCAGCGTGAGTGTGCCGGTAACAAAGGCACGCGCCACGCAATAGTGCAGACTGAACTTACCCGCCAGCGGGTTTTCCGGCTGCGGGATATTGATGTGCGGGAAGCGAATCGGGTGTACCTGCACCGTAATGCGTTCCACCTCATCGGCACGCAGCCCGGTCTCGTCACGCAGCGCCAGCACACCGTCGAGCGGCGAGAGAATGGCGTAGCAGCAGGAGAAATATTTGAAGTTGTTACTTTTCTCGGTATCGAGGATAAAAGGCGTGGCTGTCCAGGGCTCCGTCAGCGGCGTACTGTCAGCATTGTCACTGCCATTAAAGACGTTGAAATAGCCATGGTGGTGCTCAAATGCCGTTACCCCAGCACTAAAGTCTTCCTTCGCGAGCAGTACCGCCATGACCACACTCCGTGCCGCCTGTCCTACCACCAGCGCTTTGGTTTCGCTGCCGAAATTTGATTTGATGCCCGAGGCCAGCGATGCGCAGATAGAGAGCGCCGTCGCCGCCTGTGCTTCATTGAGATCCAACAGCACAGCGCACGCGGCTACCCCGGCGAAAATGCCCACTGTCGTGGTCGGATGCCAGCCATGGCGGTACTGGAATGGGCTGACGGCTTTCCCCATGCGCACCGCGGTTTCATACCCGGCCAGATAGGCACGCAGAATTGTCTCGCCGTTCAGTTCACAATCGTCTGCCAGCGCCAGAAGCGCCGGCAAAACGGCAACGGAGATGTGCCCATGTAGCCACGAGTTAGAATCGTCAAAATCCAGCAAGTGTGATGACACGCCGTTGAGCAGTGCCGCATCCAGCGCATTGAGCCGCAGGTCTGTGCCAAACACCCGACTTTTACCGGTTGCCGCCGATGGGACGATAACACGGCGCAACTTGACGGCTCCCTCCTGCACGCCACCGGCCAGGGTGACCCCCAGGGTATCAATAATTGCCGTGCGCGCCTGCTCGCGTGCCCGGGCTGAAAAATTCTGGCGGGAGAAATCGAGCAGATTCGCCGCAAATTGTCGGGCTACGGTCATGGGATTATTCCTTGAAAAGACAGCATCATCCCGCAAGCAACGCGCTGATTTGGGCCAGTGAACCGGGTCGTTCAAAGTGCGCGGCGGCCTGATAAAGCGCATCGCTACGTTCAGCACCCAGCACCGGGATGGTGAGCGCATCAAACTTGGCGCGCAGTTCGGCATCTGTTAATGGATTTTGTGGGTGGCCGCGATACACATCCGTCCGGGCGTGCAATACCTCTCCGTCATCCAGCCAGACATCGATAAAGGCTGAGCTAGCCGATTGCCCGTCCACCGCCTGCACGTCAAGACGAGAGAGCAGCGACCGCGCAGCCGGATCATCAACGGTCTGCTGGGTAAAATCGGTATCAGTCAGCTCATAACCGGACAGGGCCAGGGCAATGCAGTGCGGAATGCTGAATTTGCTTTCCAGCGGCGTGGTCGGGTTAAGAATGCCCGCATTCACTATTCCCATCGGGTGGACCTTCGCCGCGATACGCGTTATGGCTCGACCTTTCAGTTGCGAATAGATTTTGCGCGCCGTTTCAATGGATGCATGGGTGCCGCGGCAACTGGCATAGAGCTTGTAGCCGTTACCCGGCAGCTCCCAGGTTTCACCAAAATCCAGCGGTGGGATCTCTGCACTACCGTCCTGGATAAAGTGTTTGACCCAGCCGTCGGCTTCGTAAAAATGGTGGGCACCCACAAAACCCTCAGCCGCCAGTTGCGCCGCGAGGATACCGTCCATCGCGGCCTTCCCGGCATGAAAAGGCTTTCCGTGCGTCCCGGACGATTTTTGTAAGCCCCCCATCATGGTGGCCGCCGCGCCAAGCGCATTGCTGATTTGTTCTTCTGACAGTCCGAGAATGGAGGCAGCGACCGCAGCAGCCCCTGCTCTCCCGACAACAGACGTTGGGTGAAAACCGCGACGCTGCAAATTGCGACCAACTCCCGGCACCCAACCGCCGCCCAGCTTCGCCATAACTTCAAATCCGGCGATAAAGGCATGCAGGACCCGTACCTCGCTTACCGGATATGTCTGGGCCATCGCCAGCGCTGTGGCCCAGCACGGACCGCCCGGATGACCAGAACCGGCGGGATGGGTATCGTCATAATCTGCGGCGTGGGCCATGGTGGCGTTGATCATCGCCGCCAGCGCGGGCGTGGTGGTTTCGCCAAGCAGAATTCGTGCCCCGCCGGATGCCTGCCACGCTCTGGCGACCTGGCGCACGGCACATACCGCTTCGTCATTTACCGCCCCGATCGCCACGCCAAGGTGGTCGATCAGGGCGCGTTTGGCTTCATGCAACACATCGGCTGGAATCGCCCATGTATGCGCATGATGAATGAAATGGCTTAATTGCTCGCCTCGATGATGGGCGGTGTTTTTTGAGCCTGTTATAGTCATACCGTTTCCCTGATGCTGGCAAAAGTTCTTTTAAAACAAGTCTGTGTAATATTGAATTCAATTGTATACAATAAAATACAGACTCAACATAACAGCCAGGAAACGCAGTTCAAAAGACAAAAAATGGATAAGCTAAGAACAAAATTAGCCATAAAACATTATCGACTGTGGCAATATGACGACTTACTCATTTGCCTGTCCTCTTTAGCGTTCGGTTTGTTTCCCATCATCGATAACATTGTTTATAAATAAGAAAAATCATGAACTTAAAATCAAATGAACCGACGATGACACTGTCACCTTTTGAAATATTGATTGCGGCTATCGAGCAAGGTGAACTCTTGCCGGGTGAGCGCCTACAGGAAACGCGACTGGCGGAACAATTTGGTCTCAGCAGAACCCCTATCCGCGAGGCACTGCACCGCCTGGAAACGCTGGGTCTGGCTGAACCGGGGCCTAAGCGCGGGTTAATTGTCGCCCGAATCAGCTATGAGAGATTGCGTCAGCTTTTCGCCGTGCGTGAAGGGCTGGAAAAACTCGCCATGCAATTGGCGGTTGCTGCCGCCTCTGATGAGGAAATCGCACTATTGCAACAGATGGTAGATACGGAGCAGCACATCACGGACAGCAAAGCGTTGCACGATCACAACCGCATGTTTCATCGCCAGATTTACCGCTCCACGCACAATCCTTACCTCAATGAGATGCTGGATAACCTGCGCATTCATCTCTCGTTACTGCGTGGCACGACCTATGCGCTTTCAGACCGGACGGAACAGGCAAAACAGGAACATCAGGCGATTGTCGATGCCCTCTCCCGCCGTGACAGCACTGCCGCGCAGGAGGCTGCCTGCGAGCATATCCGCAATGGATATCGCGCACGTCTGGCGATAATCAGTCAGTTGGAAAAGTAAAACAGCGCCGATTTTTTGCTTATCCAGGCAAAATCAGTAGAGGAAGTGGGCCAAAGGCCCCTCTCAGACGTGAAAAACACCGCTAATCGGTTTTGGCGATGCATGCGATGAAATATTTAGTGAATCGAGATAAAAAAGCCTGACGGGAGAGCGTCAGGCTAAAGGTCGTATATTACTTTCCAGGCATAAAACCATAAATAAAAAGTGGTTTATGTGTAAACCTTATCCCTACTAAATCTCGAGCCCTAATTGCTTAACAAGGGTGCATAGCTTTTTAGCACCATTAAAATTCAAATGGTCTGAATCATAAAAATCTTCTGGGCTGAATGCTTCATGAGTGGACAGGTCTATCATGAAAACATTCTTGTCATTAGTAATGCTTTTAATATATGACAATGTTTCATTTTTTACGTTTTGTTCGAAGCTTTCAACATAAAACTTATTAAACGGCATAAGGCGGATTCAACTCCGAAGTGCAACGCTAAGCCGCCAATCTTAGCTCTGCAAACACCACAGACGGTTGCCTGA